>CALUQA010000055.1 GCA_944322775.1 uncultured Elusimicrobiales bacterium | reverse complement strand
TTTGAAGACATGGCTATCCCTTTTGCCACGGCGGCCATGGACGTTAAAACCGGTGAACAGGTGGTATTTGACTCCGGTCCGGTAGATATCGCCGTACGCGCCAGTATGAATTTGCCGGGCATATTTGATCCCGTTCCTTACCGGCACCGTTATTTGGTGGACGGAGCTGTGGTAAATTATCTGCCCGTCAATCTGGTCAAGCAAAAAGGTGCCGACTATATTATCGCTTCCGTTACGCCGCCGGATTTTTATTCGCAGGCACCGCAGACGGTGGCGGCATACTTGCTGCGCGTAGGCGACGTACGCGGGGCGGCCATGATAGAAGAATCGGCGCAAAAAGCCAATTTTGTCATTCAGAACCGCGTGCTGGACATCGGCACGCTGGAGCTGGACAAGCTGCACGAAGCCGGAGAAGTGGGCATTCGTTCCGCCAATGAAAACTTGGAGGCGCTGCAGGAAGATCTTATTCTGTCAGCGATAGACGATGTGGTGCAAAAATAAAATTTTAATCCCCGTGCTCATGACGGTTTGTTTAGCCGCACCGGCGCAGGCGGGGCTTTTCGGCATCAGTTTTAAGGACAAACAAGAATTTGTGGATGCGCGCGAAACCTATAACCGCGGTGATTACCGCCAAGCCGTAGTGGAGCTAAGCAATTATATTTACAAGACCAAAAACATCAAACGCCGAGAAGCCCGCGCATACCGCTTGCTGGGGCTTGCTTACGAACAGCTCAATCAGCCGGAAAAGGCCTTGGAAGTCTATTTGGAAGCCTTGGAATTCCATCAAAAAGACATACCACTGCTCTTGGCGGCGGCCTCGCTGTATCAGCGCACCGGTTTGACGGACCGTTCCATTGAGCTCTATGACCGCGTACTGGCATTGGAACCTCATAACTTGGAAGCGTTGTCCGGCCAAGCCGAAAATTATATAGAAATGGGATTTTATTCCAAAGCCCGCCAATATTATGACTTGTTTTTCAGCCTAAATCCGCAGGCCGCGCCCATCAACCGCGCCCGCTATGCCTATACTTTTTTGAAACAGCGCAATTATGCCGACGCGTTTATCCACATTACCATGGCTAAAACGGAAGAACCGGAAAACGCCAATTATTGGCTGCTCAGTGCGCGGGCTTATAAAGGGTTAAACCGTTTGAATGACGCTTTGGTGGACTTGGACGTCGCGCTGTCATTGACGCCCGAAAGAGAAGATTTGAAAACATGGCGCCCCATGTGGCTTTATCAAGCAGGGGAATACCAAAAATCTTTGGAAGAAACAAAGCTTCTGCTCAAACAAAACCCCGACAATGAGCTGGCCCTGTTTATGCTGTATATGAACCTGAAAAAAATCGGCCAAACCAAACAGGCCGAAGAAGCATTGAAAAAAATACAAGAGCTGGACAAAGATTCTTTCGCCCACCGCGTCGCAAATAAACTGCTGGCGGACAAAAAATAAATTCAGGGCAGCTTGTAAAAACGGAAACAATAACTCCCATCGACTACCGGCTCGCCTTTTGCGCCCATCACATCTTTGCAAAAACTGCCGGCAGGCACCCCGTGGCAGGCGTGTTCAGCGCAAACCAGCGGATAGTTTTGAGAGGCATCCCGCGCATGCAGCTGCGCTCCGTATCCGCCGAAATCTCCGCCGTATTTGAGGATGGGTTCCGCCACCATCACGCGGAAAATATATCCGCCATAATCAAATAAATGAAACGATAGATCCGATGTGAATGTTCTGTTGGCCTCCAGCTGGACTGTAGGCCATTTATGTTTATAATCCAAATTTAAGTCTTCAATATTGCCCGTATAGCGCCCGTTGGCCAGATAATATTCCTGTTCTGCGGCCACAATACGCTTGACCCATACGGCCGCTTCCGCTGCGCGGGCCCGACGCACGGCTTTTTGGTATTGCGGCAGCGCTACGGCCGCCAATATGCCGACAATCAGCACTACTACCAACAGTTCAATTAATGTAAAACCTTTTCTCATTTTTTTCTTCCTATAACAGCGTTTAATTGTTCAAAAACACGTCTCAGCGGCGTTTGATTTTTCGCCATGTATAGGGTTCAAAAAAAAACAAATCAAGCTGTACCGGATTTTCAATAAATAAACGGCCACTACATAACAGCTTCCATCGGGAAAACACCGTACGGCCATCCTCGTCATGCCGAGACGTCTTTACTCGGCATCCCAGTATATTGGTGTCATGCCGAGACGTCTTTACTCGGTATCCCAGTATATTAGCGTCATGCCGAGAGGTCTTTACTCGGCATCTCAACCGCTTTATATGATCAAAAAGACTGAGATCCTGAGTAAAAACTTCTCAGGATGACTCTATTTGTATTGTTGTCATTTATATTAGCGTCATTTATATTCTTGTCGTTTATATCATCGTCATGCCGAGACGTCTTTACTCGGCATCCCAGTATATTAGCGTCATGCCGAGACGTCTTTACCCGGCATCTCAACCACTTTATATACTCCAAAGGCCGAGATCCTGAGTAAAAACTTCTCAGGATGACTTTATCCATAAATCTGCCTAAAATGCCTTTAGAGCGGTTTTTTGCGCTCGAATACATTCTTTGATAAATTCTGCACATACGTAAATTTATCAAAAAAACGATACAAGCCCTTTCAAACACACTGGTCAAACATACAGTCGTTCTGTTTTCCAAACAACTTGTTTACACCTATAAAAAAAGGCGGCCTTAAAGGCCGCCTTTTTTTATAACAGATTACGGCAAAGGCACAAACGGCGCTCTGTCCGGTTTACGTTGGGTAGGCAATATTTCTATTTCATCCACCAGTATAGACGGAGCCGCCACCGCCACCGGCAAGAAACTGCTGCTTGAAAACTCAGATACTTTCATATTTTCACCCGCCGCCAATATATCGCGCAAACTGCGCGTGGTCATATTTTCCAAACGCAAACCGTACACGGGTTCTCTCCGCCCGTCTTTGGCATATATACGCCACGCAAAGTTCAGCTCCCCCTTACCGGAGTTAATGACGGGAAAATAAGGGAAAATATATCCATATTCCAGCCCCAGTTCCCGACAGCGCTCCAATAACTTTTGTTCCAACTGAGAAGAAGACAACGTTTTTTGGGGCACAAAAAACACATTCGTCAACGCCGCCCTAGGATAGGTCCAACGGTTCATGCGCGCATGACCATTGCTCTGCTTTTGTCCTTCTATTAAACTGCGTGCTGCGGGAAGCGTTAACAGTTTTCCGCTTTGCACCAACTGCAATTGCTGCGCTTGCACGCCCTCATCGTCCAATGGGGTAAACGCCGTCAAAGATTCTCCTTGGTATTGCTTCAGCTGAGGACGGTCATACACGTCAAAAAAAGGACTGATAACACGCAAGCCGCGTTTATCTTTAAATTGTCCGGTGGAGGCGTCTGTTTCATCCTGCGCCGACAAAAGAGGCTTTGGATTGTTGACATTACGTACAAACAACTGGTTAAAAAATCCGCCCGCCGCCTCGGCCTCCAGCAACACCGGCCCCAAATACGGCTCGGCTTTTTTAGCCTGATACATACTGTCAAGCCGCGCTAAAAATTCCCGTGTTTTGCTACGCCATTGCTCTACAGAGGGCATTTGGCCGCATAAAAAAGGCGTATATTCCGTTTGATTTTCTTGATACCCTTCCTTGGTCCGCAAAGCGGCCGTCAACGTTAATGAACAGAGAGGCTGACTATATTGATAAAAATCATTTTCGCTGTCCAAAAAATAAATATCCTGCTGGCTTATCTGTAAAGAAGCCGAAAAGCTTTCCAAATACGCCGTCTCTTTTCCCATGGCGGAAAGCTCCTGCACCAGTTTTTGGCCGTACTGCTCATCCAGCGGCTCAAACGGTGTAATATCGCGCACATAAAATGCGCGGGAAGCGGCGGAAAAATCCGGCTGGTCATCGGTTAAATTTTTTTGGCGTTTATAAGCCATTTTCTTTTCATAAGAATCACCCGCCGCCGCATAAGCATTGTCCGTCAAACGCCACAAAATACGCCTCAGGCCATCATAACTTACGGGAACGGACAACGACGTCGCCGGACGATAGTAATACACATTGTTTACAAAACCGGAGCTGTTGTTTTTGGCATTGCCCGCATAGACATAAGCCATAGCCTCCAAGCCGCTTTGGGCCTGTTTTGGCGCGGCATACGGCACGCCGAATTGAGCCGTAAAACTTTGCGTGGTGGAAAAAATCACTTTATACGCGGCAAAATACGGGCGGGCGCCTCCTTTCATGCGCAATTCTTTGCGGGTGCGCTGCATCTCATCATGCATAGCACGGAAATACATATTGTCCGGCAGAGCCTCCGCCCCTAACGGCAACGCCAATAGCGTCAGACAAAATAAAAGATATTTCCTCATTCTTTTCCCCCTTTTTGCACGTCAGGAGCCGGCAACAGCGGCGGCTTAAAATCACTTTTTTGAGTTTTTTCCATTTCTAAATTCTCAAACAACAAACTGGGCGCGATATTGCTTTGTGGCACCCAGCCCGAATCCGCTCCGCAGGAACCGTTAAACAGCGTATCATCATCCCCCGCCGCCAAAATTTTATTAAAGCTTACCAGCGGCGTTCCCACGACATCCAGTCCGCGGACGACTTCCTTTCGCCCGTCCGGATACACGCGCAAAACGCGCTTGGCCTGCAACTTGAAACTTTGCGGCAGTCCCGTACCTGTCAACGTAAAACCGCCGCCCAAATCATCCACAATAAACCCATAGGGTTTTCCCTGCCGCTTAATTTCTTCCAACAGCATTTCTTCCAACTTTTCATAAGGAACCGTTTTTGACGCCGTGGCGCGTATCACGCTCATGCGGGCTTCGGCGCGGTAGCCGGTTTCTTTGCGGCCATGTCCGTTGGAATGAGCAAACCCCTCTATGGGGCTGCTTTGCATAAGAAAATTTTTTAACACACCGTTCTCTATCAAAGTAACTGGGTGGGCTTTTACCCCCTCGTCGTCATAAACATAATGTCCGCGCAATGGCTCCCCCTTAAAAGCCGTTTGGGTCGGATCGGCCGTAATGGTAATCAGCGGAGAAATAACCTGCTGCCCCACTTTGCCGGCCAGCGTTTGTCCGTCCCCCGCATTTTTCAGACGATATCCCTCCAAACGGTGTCCCATCACTTCATGTACGAATACGGCGGCGGCGCGACCTTTTAATATGGTAGGCGCACTATAAGGCTCCCCCTCCGGCGCTTTGGACAGTTCTTCCAACTCGCGCAAAGATTGCCCTACATCTGCCAAAAGCCGTCCGCGGGACGGAAAATCCTGCGGAGAAAACACGTCATAAATACCGTCGCGGCTGATCTCCAGTCCGTCTTTCCCGCGTCCGGAAAGCTGATACGACAAACGGAAAAAAGCATAAGGCGTTTTCAGACGCGTGCCTTGGCTGTCCGCAAAATACCGGTGTCCCTGTTCCACACTGATGACAAAAGAAGCTCCCAGCACAAAATCTTTTCCGCGCACCAAGCGGGAAGCTTCCCTCAGCAAGGGGTCATACTTGTCCAAATCCACCGTTTGCAAAGATTCCGTACGGCAATAGGTTTCTTTCGGAGGAAAAACAAAATCATCCGATTGATCGCGCACGGCTGCCATGGTACGGACATTAGACTGTACGCGGCTGAAATCCCTTTGCGCATTCTCGGCCGCTTGCTGCGTGCCGCGCCACCAAGCGCTTAAAAAACCTTTAGGATCGGCGGCGTCGGGTATAGGCGCCGTCCAAACCGGCAAAGCCCAGTTTTCGCGTTCGGCGCGCAAAGCGTGCGTATTGTCTAATTTGGCACTGCCGGCGCGGGCCATTACCTCCGCTGTGGATACGGGCGTTTGCCGTTTGATGGCTACACCGTCGTACGCCACCGCCAAAACGGCATTTTCTCCCGTTTTATAGGTATAGGAAAGATAGTAAATGGGCGGGTTTTGTTTTTTTAATATCTTAAAACTGCGCTTTAACTCCTGCCCCATCAATTGTAAGGGCAGTTCTTTTTGAATATCACAATTGACCGATGCAAAAGCCGTTATCGGGCACAAAAGCAAAACCGCCAAAAAGTGTATTTTCATAAAAATCCTCCGCCGAGATATATATTATTGTAGCACAATACGCCTGAAAGGTTTGTCGGCCGGCAGGCAAATTTGATAAGATAATAAGAAAGAAATTACGCCGAGATAGCTCAACTGGCAGAGCAACGGTTTTGTAAACCGTAGGTTGTGGGTTCGACTCCCATTCTCGGCTTAATTTATTCGCAAAGCGAATAAAAGCCGGAAAGCGGGCAAACTGCTTTGCCCGCGTTGGGAGGCGAAGACCGGAGCGATGTTTTTGTTTGAGGCCTTAGGCCGAAAGGCAAAAACCGCGAGGTCCGGCCCGAAGGAAAATTCCGTCAGGAATTTTACCGCAGGGGACTCCCATTCTCGGCTTAATTTATTCGCAAAGCGAATAAAAGCCGGAAAGCGGGCAAACTGCTTTTCTTTTTTTGTCTGCATTTATCCTTAATTATCATCGGAGCATATATGGAACCTGTTACCACCACCGTATCCGTTGCGATGTGGGTCTCATTTTGGATAGTCGTTTTAACCGCACTGTTTATTGACTTGGCCGTACTGAACAAACATAAAGGCCACGTCTCCATTAAAGAAGCCGCCGTTATGGTAACGGCTTGGGTATCTTTGGCGGCTTTGTTTGGAGGCGCGATATGGCTTTTTGAAGGGCCGCGGCATGCGCTGGAGTTTTATACAGGCTACATATTGGAATATTCCTTGTCCATAGACAACATGTTCGTGTTCATTATGATTTTTGGATATTTTGCCGTACCGCACGATTTGCAGCCTAAAGTGCTGTTATGGGGCATTTTGGGAGCGGTTATCATGCGTTTTATCTTTATCTTCGTCGGCGTACAGTTAATTTCCGCTTTTGCATGGATGATTTACGTTTTCGGTGCGCTGCTGATTTTTACCGCCGCCAAAATGCTGTTGCAAAAAGAAGACGAAAAAATGGACCCCGGCAATTCGTTTATTCTGAAAGTTTTCAAAAAAATAATGCCCATTAAAACCGATTATCACGGAGAGAATTTTTTCGTCAAAGAAAATGCCAAATGGATGGCTACCCCTCTGTTTGCGGCGCTGTTGGTGGTGGAAATGTCCGACGTCATTTTTGCCATAGACTCCATTCCCGCCGTATTGGGCATCACGCGCGATACATTTTTGGTATATTCTTCCAATATTTTTGCCATTATAGGGCTTCGCTCGCTATACTTTCTGCTTTCGGGCATGGCGGGACGTTTCCCGTATCTCAAATACGGCATATCCGTTATTTTGTTCTTCGTGGGCGTAAAAATGCTCATCTCGCATCACGTGAAAGTACCCGTGCCGCTGTCGCTGGGCATTATCGTTTCTATTTTGGCGCTGTCTATTTTTGCCAGCAAAATTTTCCCGCCAAAAGAATCCGCCCGCTGATGGACAAAAGCGAGAATATTTACTAGAATATAAAAAGCGAATTTTAACTCAATAGTAAGGAAGGAATTTATGGCGTATAAATGTGCAATCTGTGGCAAAGGCCCCGTATCCGGCGGTTCTTACAGCCACTCCAACCTCAGAACCAAACGCACTTTCAACCCCAACCTGCAAAAACAGAAAGTGGTACTGGAAGGCAAAACGCAGACGGCCTACGTATGCACCAATTGCATTAAAAGCGGACTGGCCAAAAGACCGACTAAATAAGTCGTCTTGGCGTTGTTTTTGTTTTCTGACAGTGTCAGCCCGCGCGGTTATATGGCGCGGGCTTTTTTGCTGAAAATCTGCAAAGGAGCGGCTTATTTTATTTCTTAAGAAGTGGACGCCTCTGCTTTTATTGTTGGCCACCCCCTATTGGGGTTGGAGCTTGGACGCGGATGATATCGATCCGAACGGCCCGTGGATGGTGTGCGAAGTGGCCGTGGACGGTTTGCGCAATATCAGCAAAAGAACCGTTACCAAAGCCGCCCATTCCAAAAAAGGCCAGCTCTACGAACGCTATTCCGTAAATGAAGACATTATGGACGTATCGGCGCTGGGAAATTTTGACAGCGTACAAGTGGATGTATCGCGCATGCAGGGCTCCCGCAAAGACGAGTTCGGCGAAGAATATCCTTGTCATCGCATCACCTATATCGTGGAAGAAAAACCGATTTTCGACCGCATAGTTTATGAAGGCCGTAAAAAATTGGGCAAAAACGCCATTGCCACAGCCATGACGCTGAAAATAGGAGACCCTTTCAACGAAGCCAAGCTGGAAAGCGACATGGAACGCATTAAAGCCAAATATGCGGAAAAAGGTTATATCAGCGCGGAAGTAAATTATGAAGTTATACCAGACGAAAAAAATAATATCGTTACCGTCAAATTGATTATAGAAGAAGGCCCGCGCATGCGCGTGGCGGCCCTGAATCTGCAAGGTTTGCCCGAAAACACACAGCTGCCGTTGGAAAAAATTCGCAAAAAGGCGTCAAACCGCCCTGACAAAATATTCAAACCCCAGAATCTGCAGCGCGATTGGGTTAAGATGATTTTATACGCGCGCAATAAAGGTTTCGCCGAATTTAATTTAAGCCAACCTCAAGTGGACATAAACGAAGATAAAACCGCCGTTACGCTGACCTATCAGGCTACGGACAGTCAAAAGCTGGACTTTGGAACCGTATCTTTTGAAGGCAACAACGTGTTTACCCAGCAGGAATTGGACGACCACGTATATATCCGAGAAAACAAACAGTATAACCAAAAAGATTTTGACGACACCATTATGGCCATCCAGCAGCAATACGCCAATAAAGGCTACCTGCAGGTGCGCGTAAATCCGCAAACCACCATAGAAAACGGCAAATTGAATATCCATTACGATATTGCAGAAGGTCATATCTTTTACGTGGATCATGTAGACGTATCAGGATACGAAAGTACAAAAAAATATGTTTTTACGCGCGAGCTTTCCATAAAACCCGGAGACTTGTACGATTCGCAAAAAATCCAGCGCAGCCAAACCAAAATCCTCAATCTCGGTTTTATTAACGACGTACAAATAGACATACAACCGACGGCCGATCCGCAAAAAGTAGATTTGAATTTCAACGTCGTAGAAGGACGCCCTGGCATGTTTACCGCCGGCTTGGCCATGAGTTCCTTGGACGGACTATACGGAGAAGTGTCCCTGAACCATCTTAACCTCTTTGGCCGCGCACAGCGTCTGTCTCTGCGTACCATGTTCGGCGAGGAAATTTTAGACTATACCGTCAGTTGGACCACGCCGTGGATTTACAATAAACCCACTTCTCTGGGCATTGATTTGTTTAATACGCGCAGATACCGCTCTTTCGCAAATGAAAACCAAGCCTATACCGAAAAACGCATAGGCGGACGCATACGCATAGGCCCGCGCTTTAACGATGATATTTATCAGCTGAGTTTTGGCTATTCGTTTGAAAATATTGACATTTATGATATTGACGACCGCTTCAAAGAACCCGTCGCCCAGCCCGGAATGGATAACTATATAGCCAAAGGCGACACCTACATGTCCACGCTAAGCGCCGACTTTGCCATAGATACGCGCGACAATATATGGGACCCGACTACGGGATGGCGTCATTCACTGGGGCTGTCTTTGGCCGGAGGCCCTGTAGGGGGAGATTTGGATCTATGGTACCTGAACGCTTCCACCGTGTTTAATCATACGGTTTGGAACGTAGGCGGCAATTATCCCATTGTGTTTGTCTGGTCAAATAAAATCGGGGCCGTACGTTCTTACGGCCGTACGGACGAAGTTCCCCCTTATGAAAAATTTTTCCTAGGCGGAGCCGACACCGTACGCGGTTATGACCGCGCGGGAGAAGTGGGGCCTGAATTCGGCGGCACCACCTATTACGTAATGAATGCGGAACTGCGCTTCCCGCTGGCACGAGAGGGACGGCGCAATATGGCTCAATTTGCCTTGTTCTTTGACTTAGGTAACTCTTGGAATCATTTTGACGACTTGGAATTTTCGCTCGGACCGGATGAAAACCAGTTCAAAGCCGGCGTGGGCGTAGGGCTGCGTTTTACTACACCGTCCTTGCCCATACGCATTGATTGGGGTTACGGATTGAACCATAAAGGAAGCGAAGACCGCTCTCATTTCTACTTCAATGTTTCCAACATGCTGTAGTAGGATATGATTATGCGCAAAAGTTTATTACTTATTTTGTTGCTGTCGGGAGCGTACGCCATGGCGCAAGAAACGTCCATAGACGAATTTACGCCGCAGGAATTGGCCGTGGTGGAAGCCATTAAAGCTAAAAACGCCGAACAGCAGCCGCCCATGCAGGCGCCCAAAACACAAATATCGGAAGACGCCAATGGAGACATCAAATTGTCCGAACAAGCAAAACAGCAGGCATGGGAAGAACAAAAACGCGAGGAAACGGAGAGCGACCAAACCGCGACCGCAAATGCCGCGCCGCCGGATAAAACGGACGCAAAAACGGACAAAGAACCCCCGCAGGAAAACGACGCGCAACAAAATATGACCGTCGCTTTTATAGATATTGATGAAGCTTTTAATCAGCATCCGCGCACACAGTCCGTCAAAAAACAAATTGACGAAAAAATTCGCTCCAAAGAACGCGAAGTGGACAGCGCTAAAGAAGTCATTGAGGCATTGACGGCAGAAAACGATATGCTTTCGCGCCAGCTGGCGGAACTGAAGCCGTTTTATGAAAGGATCATTACAGATCAGCCTTTGCTGCCCAAAATACCCGAAAGTGCAGACGGTTTGGATTTGCTCAACACCTTAAACCGCCTGACTTTCGCCGGAAGCGAAATGATTACCACATCGCCTCTCAATTCGCCGGCAAGGCTGGAAGATATTACGGAACGCATTACCGCCAATAAAAAAATTATTGCAGAACGCAACTTTTTTATTGATAATTATAAGTATCAGACGCGGGAAGAAATTTTAAATTTGGAAAAAGAAGAAGTAAAAAACATTTTGCAGGACATTTACAGAGAAATCAAGTCTTTTGCCAAAAAGCGCAATATTGGCGCTGTGGTGCGCAAGGACCAAATTCTCTACGGGCAAAACCCCGTCAACGTAACGAAAGATTTTATCAGCACGCTGAAAAAATCTAAAAAATACCGGAAGAAAAAATAACCGGAGGATACCATGGAACTCACCCTAAAAAAAGTGGCCGAAATTACCGGCGCGGAACTGGTTGGAGACGAAAATTTTGTCATTAAACACATTTGCGATTTGGCCGAACCCAAGGCCGACGGCATTTGCTATGTCAGCCATATAGAAAAGGTGGTCATTCCCCCCGGTTTTGTAACGGGCGCCGTCATCGTGCCCGAAACGGCAAAAGGCTTAAACATTCCTTTAAAAACCAATTTTTTGTATGTCAAAAACCCCGAATGGGCCTTTACGCTTTTGGTGCAGTATTGGGATAAACAAACCTTAAAATATACGCCTGGCATTCACCCCACGGCCGTCATCAGCCCGCTGGCCAAACTGGGGGCCAACGTATCCGTGGGCGCTTACAGCGTGATTGAAGACGATGTGGTCATTGGCGACAATACCGTCATTTTCCCGCAAGTTTATATTGGCAAGCGCGTGCAAATCGGTCAAGACTGCATTTTGTATCCGCAAGTGGTGGTGCGCGAAGACTGCGTGCTTAAAAACCACGTCATTTTGCAGCCGGGGGCCAAAATCGGCAACGACGGCTTTGGGTTTATTTTCCATGAAGGACGCCATCACAAAATTCCGCAAATCGGCAATGTTATTTTGGAAGACGATGTGGAAATACAGGCCAACTCCTGCGTGGACCGCGCCAAGCTGGCCCACACGGTGGTGGGCGCCAATACCAAGGTGGACAACCTCGTCCAAATTGCGCATAATGTAAAGGTAGGTCAAGGCTGCATTATGTGCTCCCAGGTGGGTATTGCCGGCACTACCACGCTGGGCAATGGCGTTGTGGCCGCCGGTCAGGTGGGCATTATCGGCCACCTGCACATTGGCAACGGAGTGCAAATTGCCGCCCAGTCTGGCGTTACGTGCGACATTCCCGACGGGGTGCCCTATTTCGGCACGCCGGCCAAACCGATGAAAGAAATGCTGCGCATTTTGGCCGTGCAAGGCAAATTGCCGGAAATTTATAAAGAATTGAAACTGATTAAAAAGGCCGTGGAAAAATAATATGAGAAAAACCATTCAACAGCCCGTCAGCGTCAGCGGCGTGGGTTTACACACGGGCGTAAAGTCCGTCATGACCTTTAAACCCGCCGAAGACGGCATCCATTTTGTCCGCACGGACATTGCCGGCTCTTTGCCCATTAAGGCAGACCTGGCCCATGTGGGCTCCACGCTGCGCGGCACCAATTTGAAAAACGACACTGCCGAAGTGTGGACAGTGGAGCACGTACTTTCTGCCTTAAACGCTTTGGGCATTACCGACATTACCGTGGAAATGGACGGCCCCGAACCGCCGGTGATGGACGGCTCTTCCAGCGTGTATGCACAACATTTGCAACAGGCCGGCTTAAAAGACCTGCCCGGCGACGTGCCCGTGCTTACGCTTAAACAGCCGGTGACGTATTCCTTTGGCCCCATTTCCTACGCGGCCGAACCGGCCGATAAACTGACCGTGACGTTTGTGTACGAACACAAACACCCGCTGGTGGGCCGGCAGGAATACACCGTGGAACTGACGGAAGAAAACTATTTAAACCAAATTTCCCGCGCGCGCACTTTTGGCTTTGAAGAAGAGCTGGCTTTCTTAAAAGCGCACGGGCTGGCCAAAGGCGGCAGCTTGGAAAATGCCGTCGTGGTCGGGAAAGACAAATTTTTAAATGAACTGCGCTATGCCGATGAGCTAGTGCGTCATAAAATTTTGGACTTGGTCGGCGATTTTTGCCTTATCGGCAAACGCTTGGGTAAACTGAAAATTACCTGCCGCATGGGCGGGCACAAACACAATGTGCTGTTCGGGCGGCTGCTGCTGGCCAATTCGGAGGATAAATGAAAGAGAAGCACCCTTCCCTGGCGCCTTTGCTGACCATGCCGGTCATCAAGGTGATGGACCAGGAAGAAATTAAGCGCAACATTCCCCATCGCGACCCGTTCCTTTTGGTAGATGAAGTGCGCATCATTGAAGACGGCAAAACCTGCGTTGGTATCAAAAAAGTAACAGGGGAAGAATATTTTTTCAAAGGCCACTTTCCGCAAAAGCCTATCATGCCGGGAGTACTGATACTGGAAAGCATTTCCCAGTCTTTCGGCGGGGCGATTATGGACCGCGTCAGCGGCGGAAAGGGCTTGCCGCTGTTTTTGGGCATTGAAAATGCCAAATTCAGAGGTATGGTTGTTCCGGGGGACACTTTAGAAATGCCCGTGCAAATTCTGCGCCTTGGCAAGCTATCGCGCATTTACGCGGAAGCGTACGTCAACGGCAAACTCTGCACGCAGGCTTACCTGACGTTCATATTAGGAGAAAACCTTAATGTCTGACACCCACATACACCCCACCGCTGTTATAGACCCGAGTGCAAAGATTGATCCGTCCACCGTTATTGGGCCCTACACTATTATCGGACCCAACGTGACGATGGGCAAAAATAACCACATCGGGCCTTTCTGCATTATTGAAAACACGGTGATGGGAGACAACAACGAAGTCATAGCACATGCGTCCATCGGCGTTAAACCGCAGGACCTGTCTTATGACGGCGTAGAAAGCATGGTAGTGATGGGAAATGGCAACAAAATACGCGAATGCGTAACCATTCACCGTTCCACCAGCTTGGAAAACCCGACCCGCTTGGGCAACAACTGCCTGCTAATGGCCAATGCCCATGTGGCGCACGACTGCCAATTGGGCAGCAACATCATCTTGGCCAACAGCACCGGCATTGCCGGGCATGTGCACTTGGCCGACCGCGTGATTACTTCCGGCATGGTCGGCGTGCATCAGTTTGTCCGCGTGGGCAAACTGGCCATGCTTTCCGGCGGCGCCATGGTGCCGCTTGATGTGCCGCCTTTCTGCACCGCCCAGGGCGAACGCGCCCGTTTGGTGGGCTTAAACGTGGTCGGCATGCGCCGCGCCGGTATGGGCCGCGACGAAATTATGGCCGTCAAACGCGCTTTTAAAGTGCTGTTCCGCTCTAAAATGCTGCTTAAAGACGCCATTGCCCAGCTGGAAGCGAGCAACCCGATTCCGGCCGTGCAGGAAATGTTGGATTTTTGCAAACACACAAAACGCGGCATCACCGCGGCCAAACGCAAAATCAACGAAGCCAATGACGACTGAAAAACTGGGCATTATTGCCGGTGAAGGCAAAATGCCCGTGTATATCGCCCGTCAGGCCGCCCAAAAAGGCGTAGAAGTGGTGGTGGCCGGGCTGAAAGGCAACGCGCGGGAGGAAGACTTCCGCGGCGTGGCCGGCGTATACAAAGAAATGCGCTTGGGGCAAATGGGCGCGGGGCTGAAGTTCTTTAAGCAACACGGCGTACGCCGGGTGCTTATGGCCGGCCGCGTGCAGCATACCTCCGTATTTTCCAACCTAATGCCGGATTTGCGCGGGGCCAAGTTTTTGGCCTCGCTCAAATCCATGCAGACCAAGCATATTCTTTCCCGCGTGATAGAAGAGTTTAAAAAAGAAGGGCTGGAGTTTGTCAGCTCCGCTTTGTATTTGGAGCATTTTATGCCCCCCAAAGGCGTGCTTAGCAAGCGCCACCCTACTCCGCAGGAAGAAAAAACCATACAATACGGCTTTAAAATAGCCAAGGCCATTGCCGCTTTGGACATTGGGCTTACCTGTGTGGTGGGCGAAAACGCCGTCATCGCCGTGGAAGGCATGGAAGGCACCGACGCCTGCATTGCAAGAGCGGGCGAGCTGTACAAAAAATCCGCCCAAAAACAAAACTGCGTGGCCGTGGTAAAAGTGGCCCGCCCCAATCAAGACGAACGTTTTGATTTGCCGGTGGTGGGCAAAGGGACCATGCAATCTTTAATCAATGCCGGATTTAAAATTTTGGCTTTTGAAGCTGACAAAACCTTGGTGCTGGATTTGGAAGAAGTCGTGGCGCTGGCCGACAAAAACGACATTTGTTTACTGGCCATTTAACCCTTTTAAAGACAAAAACCCCGCTCAAAAGAGCGGGGTTTTTTATTGTAACAACTTATTTTTCTTTCTTAAAATTTTTGGCCATTTCAAAGGCTTCTTTTACCGTAAACACGGGCACCGGCATATTGACCACCTTGCTGGTAAATATTTCGTGGTTGGAAATGCTGTGCGTTACTTCGTCTACAATGCGGCCTTTGTCAAACTCTTTTTCCACCGCGTCCAACACAGCCTCGGGGTCATGCGGGGCCAAAATCATTTCCACGCCGCAGGCAATCATTTTCATCACGGCAGAAGCTTCGTTTCTAATATGGCTTTTAAACAGCGGGGCCCCCACCACACAGCCCTTATAATTAAGTCTTTTTTTCAGCAAGCCTTTAATTATTTTTTCCGACATCATGGCCCGGTTGGCAGGATCTATATTGGCAAACACCATGTCGGAAGGCATAATGGCATCGCAGCGGCGGAACATGTGTTTGTAGGGCACAAACTCGGCATCTTCCATTTGGGCCAACGTCTTTAAAATGCCGCTCACGCCAGGGAAATACTTAATGCAGTTTAAAGCCCCTCCGTTGGCCACACCGGCCACATAATCGCCGGCTAGGCGCGCCACGGACATGGGTACTTCACAAAAAGCAGGGCTTTGATAGCCAATGTCCACCACCGGCGAGAGCAGCCAGTCTATGCCTATGCTGCGCGCCATACGCGCCGTTATCAGCCCTTTGCGGTAGGCGCCTTCGGTGTCTTCGGCTTTGCCCAGCTCTGCATTAACGGGCAAGGCAGGCGCGTCTTTAATAACTTCGGATAAATCTTCTTCTATGTCTGCGCAGATAAGCAAATGGTCGTAGGGGGATACCTCGCGCACGGTTTCCACAAAATGTTTTACCTGCTTGGCCGTGCCGCCGTACACACAAAACCCGCCCACGCCGCGGGCGGCCTGTTTTTTAGCTTGGGCCAGTTCACTTTTGCCGAACCAAAAACCGGGAAAGACAATACGGGCAGGTTTCATACGCGCTCCCGGCGCAAATACAAAGCGCCTGATTAATTACATCAACACCGAAGGAACAAGGGCATCTTCGGTAGAAGAAGGCTCCACCGGCACATAGGTGCCGTAAGGATCTTCGGCAGGAGCAGGCGGAATATCGGGTTTTATTTCCGGGCGGTTGGGCACCAGCAGCCATTCAATGAGCTCCGGCGTTACCCAACGGTCCAGCAAATTATGCCCGGCCTGGTCATAGGCGGTGGCAAACACCACTTTGCCTTCTCCTGAACTTAAAAAAGCCACGTTGCGCAGCAGGCTGGCTTCCAAAAACGTCTTTTTGTCATCTGCCGCAGCGGCAATAAAAACATTCCCCTTATACACCCGTAAAGCAGGTATGGTGAGCACGTCTCTAAAGTTGGTCACCGGCGTAATCAGTGCCACGCCGCCAATGCCGGGCCACATGCTGGCCGCTTTGGCGGCCACATTGGCGCCCATACCGGCGCCCACAAAAATGATGTTTTCTTCGCTGACGCCTTTTTTATTTAAAAAATTGACGGCCGCGTCCACGTCGCGCGTCATTTTATTAAAGTCGTTATCTACGCCTTCTTTGGCAAAGTCTTTATATTCGCCTTTATTGACGCTTTGCCCGTGCCCGCGCAAATCAATGGCCAAATAGCCAAAGCCATTGTCTTTTAGTTTGCCGGAAAAGGTTTTAAACTCGTGCTTGCCTTTGCCGATATCATGCAGCAAAAGCACCACCTTGCCGGTGCTGCCCGCCGGCTGATACACCCCGGCGATATTCCACCCGTCCTGGGTTTGAAAGTTGACGGTGTCCCCGGTCACCTGTCCCCACAACAGCGGGGCGGCGGCAAAAGCTAAAAAAAGCAAAGCGTATTTTTTCATCACAGCACTTCTTCCGGTTTAAACCACAGGGCAATTTCCCGCTCGGCTTCGGGCACCGTGCCGGAAGCATGAACGGCGTTTTGCATAACACCGTCTTTAATGCAGCCAAACTGGCCGCGCAGCGTCCAGGGTTCGGCTTTTTCGGGGTTGGTGGCGCCCAAAGCGGCGCGCACGCGCGCCACGGCGTTTTCCCCGCGCAGTACAAAAGCGTAAATGCGGTGGTCGGGCAAATTGTTATAGTCGCCCATCATAAATTTAAGCACGCCTTCCAAAAACGGGCTGCCTTTTAAATTGGCGTAATGCTCGCGCAGAAGCGCTTCGTTGGCGCGCACCACTTTGGCGCCGGCAATTTCCAGTCCCAGGGCTTCAAAGCGGGCCAGCACAATGCCCGTAAGGCGTTTTTGTATAGCATCGGGTTTAATTAAAATAAGTGTTTTTTCCATAAAAAATCCTTATATAAATATATACGCATATTATACCTAAAAAGTCCACCCTTTGGCCCGGCAAAACCCGTGTATTGCCCGCGCCGCCCATATGATATAATAAATAAATACAGCGAGGTACTTTCACATGGCAAATGCAGACACCCTGAAATTCGGCGTCATCGGCGCCGGGAAAATAGGCACTTTTCACACACGTACTTTATCCAAGATGAAAGGCGTTAGCTTAGTCGGCGTATGCGACCCGGACTTAATGCGGGCCCAAAAGCTGGCCTGGCAATACAATGCCACGCCGTACTCCAAAATGGAAGAGCTGGTGGGCCAGGTGGACGCCGTCATTGTGGCCGCGCCGACGCATTTGCACCACGAAATTGGCATGTACTGCCTGGAACACGGCGTGCATACCCTGGTGGAAAAACCCATTGCCACCACCTTAGACCAAGCGCGCGATTTAATCCGCACCGCCAAGCTGCACAACCTTGTTTTGCAGGTGGGCCATGTGGAACGTTTTAACCCGGCCGTAGTGGCTGCCACAAAATACATAGAAGACCCCAAATTTATCACCATGAACCGCCTGGGGCCTTATGATGCGCGCATGTCCAACATCGGGGTGGTGCTGGATTTGATGATCCACGATATTGACCTGCTGCTGACGTTGGTGCCCAGCGAAGTGGAAAGCATTGACGCCACGGGGCTGAGCGTATTTTCCCAACATGAAGACATTGCCAATGTGCGCATTCGTTTTGCCAACGGCGCCTTGGCCGATTTAACCGCCAGCCGCGCCAGCTTTGAACGTGCCCGCTTTATGCATTTGTTCCAAAAAGACGCGTATGTTTCCGTAGATTTTATGAATGCGCGGGTAAAAATTTACAAGAAAGAAAAACCCGTCATCTCTTCCATGCAGGATTTGACGGTCATTTATCCCCCCGTGGAAAAACAACTGCCCATTACGGCGGAAATTTTGCATTTTATAGACTGTATTAAAACCAACAAAACCCCTGCTCCCAGCGGGGAAAAGGGCAGCAAAGCGCTGGAGCTGGCCTTGCGCATTACCGAACAAATCAACCGCTACGACATTCCCAAAACGGGGCACTTGCATACGCCTAAGCCCTTCCAAGTAGTGCACGACGTAGCCAAAGCCGCGCAAATCGTGCTGGACGAAACCTTGGGCCAGCTGAAAAAGGATAAATAATTATGGCAACCGTTACCCCCCTTGTCAAAAACATTTTGATTGTCGCCGGTGACGTATCGGGCGATTTGCATGCCGCCAACTTGATAAAAGAACTCAAAAAGGCCGACCCGGACGTGCGCATTACGGCCATAGGCGGCAAACTGATGGAAAAACAGGCCGATGTTTTTATGTACGATTTGGCCAGCCAAGGGGCCAGCGGTTTTATTGAGCCGCTTAAAAAAATGCCGCTGTGGCTGGAACTGATTAAAAAAATACGCGCCTATATGGAAACGCAAAATCCGTCGGCGCTTATCGTGGTGGATTTTTACGGGTTTAACCATCAGGTGCTGGGCATGGCCGCGCACCGCGGCATACCGGCTTACTATTACGTTACCCCGCAAGTGTGGGCCAGCCGCCAATACCGCGCAAAACAGTTGGCACGGCTGACCAAAAAAATGTTTGTCATCTATCCTTTTGAACCGGCTTTCCACAAAAAATTTGGCGGAAATGCCGTGTTTTTGGGCAACCCGCTTTTGGACATCATGCCCGCCCCGCGCCCTTATACGGTGGACCCGTCCCCCGACAAAAACAAAGCCTGGAAGCTGGGCATATTGCCCGGCAGCCGCATGGGCGAAATCAAACGTTTAACGCCGGTATTCTATCAGGCCTTTAAACAAGTGCTCAAAGAATTTCCAAACACGCAGGCCTATTTATTCCTGCTGCCGGACCGTGACGAGAAAATTATTTTGGACTTAATCGGCGAGGTCCCGCACCCCAATTTTCATATCGTAAAAGACAAAAATTACGAAATCCGCAGCCAAATGGACTTTTTGCTGGCCTGCTCCGGCACGGCCACGCTGGAAAATGCCCTGCTGGGCGTGCCGATGGTGGTAGCCTATAAACTTTTCTGGCCCACCTATCAAATTGCCAAGGCCGTCATTAAAGTGCCCTATATTTCTTTGGTAAACTTGCTGGCCAACAAGCCGGTGGTCAAAGAACTTATCCAGGGTGACTGCACGGCCCGCGCCCTGGCGGCCGAAACGATGTCCATGTTTCAAAACCCGTCCAAACTGGCTGCCCAGCGCGCCGAACTGCTGACGCTGCGTGCCTCTTTGGGGCAAAAAGGCGTGGCCGAACGGGCCGCCAAAGAAATTTTACAGGATCTTTCTCAAAAATAGCCTATGGAACTGAGTGAACTGGTAGCGCAATTTAAAGAATATAACCCCAATGCCGACACCACCATGTTGGAAAAGGCCTACCGTTTTGCCCAAAACGCCCATAAAGACCAAAAACGCGAAACCGGCGAACCCTATTTTAACCACTGCTGTGCCGTGGCGCAAATTTTGCTGGATTTTAAAATGGACGAAGAAACCATTTGCGCCGGCCTGCTGCACGACACGGTGGAAGACACCGGCGTAACGGCGGAAGATTTAAAAAGAGAGTTCAACAAAGACGTGGCCCACATGGTGCAAGGAGTCACGAAAATAAGCGACTTAAAATTTTCCTCCACCGATGAGGAAACCGTGGAAAACTGGCGCAAAATGCTTATTGCCGTGGCCGAAGACGTACGCGTTATTTTAATCAAACTGGCCGACCGTACCCACAACATGCGCACCATGGACGTGATGCCGGCGGAAAAACAAAAATTTAAATCCTACGAAACCATCACCCTTTATGCCCCTTTGGCCCAACGTTTGGGCATGTTTACCATCAAAACCGAGCTGGAATATTTAGCCTTCAAATATTTGCACCCCGAAGAATTTAAAGACCTGGTCAAACAGGTGGAAAAACGCACCGCCGACCGCGAAGCCACCTTAAGCGCTTTTAAAAAAATGTTGGAGCCGGCCTTAAAAGAAGAAGGGCTTGAATACCGCCTACTTTCGCGCGCCAAAAACTATTACTCCATTTACCGCAAAATGCAAAAACAGCATTTAACCTTTGCCGAAATACAGGACTCTTTGGGCGTGCGCATTATTACCAAAACAGTGGCCGACTGCTATAAAGCGTTGGGCATTGTCCACTCCCGCTTTAAACCGCTGGCTGGCACGTTTACCGACTATATTGCCACCCCCAAATCCAACATGTACCAAAGCATACACACCACCGTATTGGTGCCCACGGGCGACATTGTGGAAATACAAATCCGCACCGAAGAAATGCACCGCACCTGCGAATACGGTATCGCCGCACACTGGAGGTATAAACTGGGTGCGGGCAAAAAAGACAAAAACTTTGACGAAAAAATAAACTGGATACGCCAGTGGATTGAATGGCAGCGCGATTTGACCGCCCCGCGTGAATTTTTGGAAGGCTTTCAAACCGACATTAACCTGCAGCAGGTGTTTGTGTTTACCCCGCACGCTGACGTAAAACCGTTGCCGGAAGGCTCCACCCCCATTGATTTTGCTTATGCCATTCACACCGACATCGGCGACCATTATATGGGCGCCAAAGTAAACAACCGCATGGTCAGCATGGACTATGTGTTTAAAACCGGCGACGTGTGCGAAGTAATTACCAAAAAGAACGCCGCACCCAAGCGTGACTGGCTGGAATTTGCCAAGACCGCCAATGCCCGCAGCCGCATTAAACGCGCCCTGCGCAGCAGAGGAGAAGACATCTGATGACCGCCTGCCCGCGCTGCCGCCGCCCCGTAGAAGAAACCGATTGCTATTGCCGCCACTGCGGCAAGCCGCTTTTGCCGCGCATGGGGTTTTGGTATGACCACGGCGGCATACTGCTGCTGACGCTGATTGTGGGGCCGTTTTCTTTAATTACGGTGTGGCTTTCCCACAAATTAAGCCTGACGTCCAAATGGTGTTGGACGGCGGGCATTGTGTTGTTTTCGGCTTATTTTGCCTATACGCTATACCGCTCTTTTCTTCTCATGCAGGAAGCTTTCCAATACGTTTTACCCGCCGGTCTGTAAAATTTTTGCGTCACATTCCTTCTGTTTTTTGTAAAATATAGGGTACCCTTGTAAAACCGAAGGAGAAATAAATGACTGATGAAGAAGTGAAACACAACGTAACCAAAAAAGGCCAGCCTAAAGCATTGTATATGCTTTTTATGGTCGAAATGTGGGAACGTTTCAACTACTATGGTATGCGTGCGTTGCTGGCATTATTCATGATCAGCAGTGTCATCGGTTTCAGCAAAGCCACTTCCAGCAAAATTTATGGTATGTTTACCGCCCTGGTCTATTTGACCCCGGTGCTGGGCGGCTACTTGGCCGATAGATACATCGGCAAACGCCATTCTATTACCATTGGGGCCATTTTAATGGCTTTGGGGCAGTTTACGCTGGCCTCTTACGAAATCATCTCGCCTGTTGTGGCCTTGGCCACCGGCTTGACGCTGATCGTAATCGGAAACGGTTTCTTTAAACCGAACATCTCCAGCATTGTCGGCGAACTTTATGAACCCAACGATCCCAGAAGAGACGGTGGTTTTACCATTTTCTATATGGGCATCAACCTGGGTGCGTTTATCGCCCCGTTCGTATGTGGTTTCTTCGGTGAACCGCACGACCCGCTTAATGCAATGGAAGCCTATAAATGGAAATACGGTTTTATGGCTGCCGGTACCGGTATGGTAATCGGTTTAATCTGGTATTTGGTTTCCCAGAACAAATATTTGGGCCACATCGGCTTGCACCCGGTGACCAAAGGCACCGACTTGGCTAACGACGCCACCGAAAAAGCCCGCGCCGAAGAAGCCAACAAACCCTTAACCTCCGAAGAATGGGATAAGATTAAAGCCATCTTTACGTTTGTATTCTTTGCTATTTTCTTCTTCGCGTTCTTTGAACAGGCCGGCACTTCGTTAAACTTCTTTGCTAAAGAAGCCACGAACTTAACCCCGGTGTTGCCGTTTATCGGTGAAGTGACGCTGAAAGCCTCTTACTTCCAGGCCGTCAACCCCATTTTTGTGGTGTTGTTTGCGCCGTTGTTTGCTAAACTGTGGATCCGCCTGGGTGACAAAAACCCGACCATTCCCACCAAGTTTGGCTGGGGCTTGTTCCTGCAAGGTCTGGGCTTTGTGGCCATCGTCATTGCGGCCAGCCTGTATGCTTCCAGCGGCCCGGTAAGCGCCATTTGGCTGGTGCTCACGTATATGTTCTGCACCATGGGTGAACTGTGCTTGTCCCCTGTGGGCTTGTCCATGGTTTCCAAATTGGCTCCGGCCAAGTTTATGTCCATGCTCATGGGTGTATGGTTGGCGGCCAGCTTCTTTGGTAACCTGCTTGCCGGTTGGTTGGCCAGCTACTACGAATCCTGGAGCCTTACCACCCTGTTCTCCGTTCCGGCGGCCGGGTCCATTCTCTTCGGTATCATTATGTGGATTATGGCCGGCAAAATCAAACACTGGATGCACGGAGTCAAATAACAAAGCTTTCTTTGTTAACCCCCGCCCTAAGCGGGGGTTTTTTTATGGGAAATTTTCCGGAACACAGTATCTGCCTTTTGGTTAGCCCTCAAAAGCATAAAAATACGTTTTCCCCTCTTTAAAAACCCTGTTTTTTATGATACTATCTATATAGGCCGCCTTATCGCAGGACGGCAAACGTATTTCAATTTATAAAGAGGAAAAAGAAATGACAAAAAGAACTCCTATTATTGCCGGAAACTGGAAAATGCACAACACGCTGGCAGAATCTGCCGCGCTGATTGAAGCTTTGAAAAAAGCCGAAAACAAAAACAATGCAGAAATTATTGTTGCTCCCTCTTATACTTCTTTAGCCGAAGTGGCCCGCTTGGCCAAAGGCTCCCACATTGAAGTGGCCGCCCAAGACGTCCACTGGGAAGACAAAGGTGCTTTTACCAGCGCCGTTTCCCCGGTGCAGGCCAAAGACGCCGGTGCCACGCACACCATTTTGGGCCACAGCGAACGCCGCAGCGTGTTCGGTGATACCGATGAAATTTTGAACAAAAAAGTAGCGGCCGCTTTGCGCCACAACTTGACCATCATCTTCTGCGTGGGCGAAACCTTGGCCCAGCGCGAAGCCAATGAAACCATCGCCGTCATCAATGCCCAGCTGGAAAACGGCCTGAAAGGTTTCTCTGCCGAACAGCTCAAAGGCTTGATTATCGCTTATGAACCGGTGTGGGCTATCGGCACCGGCAAGACGGCCACCCCGGACCAAGCGCAAGAAGTGCACGCGGCTATCCGCCATTTCTTGGCTGACAAATACGGCAAAGACTTTGCCGAAGCCACCCGCATTTTGTACGGCGGCAGCGTCAAAGACACCAACGTGGACGAAATTATGGCTCAGCCTGATGTGGACGGCGCCTTGGTGGGCGGCCAGGCTTTAATTGCCGAAAAATTCACCCGTATTATCAACTTCAACTAAGGTGGTATTTTATGAATTTGGCCAAATACATTGATCATACACTGCTTAAACCTCAGGCGGATCAAGCCGCCATTAAAACGCTGTGCGACGAAGCCCGGAAATTTGGCTTCTTTAGCGTGTGCATAAACCCGTATTGGGTTTCTTTCTGCAAAAAACAGCTGGCCGGCAGTGATGTCAAAGTGTGCACGGTAATTGGCTTCCCGTTAGGGGCCACCACTACCGCAAGCAAAGTATTTGAAGCCAAAGACGCTTTAAAAAACGGCGCCGATGAATTAGACATGGTCATAAACATCGGCGCCCTGAAAAGCGGCGATTACGAAACGGTTTTGCAAGATATCAAAGCTGTGCGCAACGCCGGAGAAAATTTTACGCTTAAAGTAATTATTGAAACTTCCGTTTTAACCGAGCAAGAAAAAATAAAAGCCTGCGAACTTTCCGCCCAAGCCGGGGCCGACTTTGTAAAAACCTCCACCGGTTTTACCGGCGGCGGTGCTACGGCAGAAGATGTACGCCTTATGCGTGCCCATGTGCCGGCCAATATGCAGGTTAAAGCTTCCGGCGGTATTCGCACCCGCCAGGATTTTGACGCTATGGTTGCCGCCGGTGCCACCCGCATCGGTGCCAGCGCGGGAGTAAAAATCATCGAGGGAAAATGATTACCCATTGGGATATTATCTCCAGCATTCGTTCCAAAGACAATGCCATTTCATATGCCCTGCTTATTGACGGGACAGAGCACGACGCGCGTTTAATTGCAAAAAAACTGCACGGATATGTACGCGCGCCCCAGCCGGCGTCCGCCCCGTATGTATACCGTTTTGCTTTACCTGACGATTTGGACGAAGATACGCTGGAAAAAATCCGTGTAGCCGTGCGCGAAGGGATAGAACAATCCAAAAAAGTAAATGAATTTATTCCCGGCGGCTCTTTAGGCAACCCGCTTTTTAGCGCAGATACCGATAAAGAAGATAAAGATTTTCCCACATTCATTACCTTAGACCCTTCGGAAAGTTTCTTCCAATCTTCGGCCAAACCGGCTGCCCCGCTGCCGCCCGCTCCGCCAGATATAGAGGGCATACAGCAAAAGCAAATTGATTTAAGCCAGCCTGAAGAAGAAATCCCCCAGCTTGCAAAAACGCTGGAAGAAATTGACGAGCCCGGCTATCGTTCCGATGATGATAAAGAAGAGGAACCTTTTACCGTTTCCAACGACTCTGTATCCAAACCTAAAACATTACATAAAAAGAATTTTTTCTTCTTCCGCAAAAAAGACAAAGCACCGGAAAAACCTGCCGAACCCGCCGTGCCCGCGCAACCAGTTCAAGAGAAACCTTCGGAGCAGCCCGCGGCGGCACCCGCAGCCGAAGAAAAACCCATTCTTCCCCCGGTAGAGGAAGAGCCTGTTTCTGATGAGGTCTTAACTTCTATTGAAAATAAAGAAGGATGGTCCGACGAACCGCCTGCAGAACAAACACCCGCGGCCGAGCCGGAACCTGCCCCAACACAACAAGAACCCGATTTGGATTTACAAGTACAAGCCGTCCAGGCAGAAAAGCTGCCCACGGAATTAACCCCTGTTACCGTTGCGCCTAAAGAGCAAAGTGAACCTGCCAAGCAGCCGGACAATGACTTGCCGTTAAGCGACCGCGACATGCTTATTAAAGACATGGAAGGCACCATGCTCGGCCAATCCTTAGACGATATTTTACTGGCAGAAACCAAATATGACATGTTCTTGGATTTGGACAAGTTAGATCCTGCCAAACAAAAAAATATCTCGGCGCAACCGGCCGCACCAACCCCCAAAGAGCCCTCATCGAAAGAGACCGCCTCTTCTGCAAACAGCGAAAAAACCGCTCCGCAGCAAGAAGCCTCTTTTGCATTTGCTCCGGCGGAAGAAAAAGACGCGGACACTGAGTCTTTTAATATTTTTGACCAAAAAATTAAAGACCAAACCAATTTTATCGACTTGGAAGACATCAAAGCCATTACAGAACGCATTACACAGAAAGATTTAAGCTTTCTGCAACATGCCAATACGGCCCATAAACCGGCACCGGCGCCCAAGCCGGCTACGCCGCAAAAACCTGAAGAGGAACTGGACAAAACGCGTGCTTACATGCCGCTTCCGTCTTCTTTTGGCCGCGTTGACCGGATAGATGATGACTCCCAAGAAGTTATGGATCCTTTTGAACAAATGTTGGCTGCGGCTGATGCAAAAACGCAAACGCATCACCAGGCTCCCATTGCTTCCAAAGACAACGCTGTAAAAGAAGCAGAAAATATTGCTTTGCCTTTGGCCACTGCTGAAGAAGCCGCGCCTGAACCCTCAACAGATTCCGCCAGCCAATTGAACCAGACACAGCCCCCTCAGCCCGTGCAGGAGCAACCCGCCCCTGAAGCTGAACCTGTGTCTGCCGCCCCTGCAGCCCAAGAAACAGCCCCGCAGGAGCCGCCAACGCCAGAAGAAGCCACGCCGGCTCACTTAACGCAAGAACAGGAATCTGCCGAAAAGGAAATTCCTCCTTCTACACCTATTACGGAGAATAAAATGCCAGAAAATAACGGGGAAAAGAAAACAATTTTACGCATCAAAAGAAAAGTCCAGCCGGAACCTGCCGCCGCTCAACCGGCCAAACCGGTCCCGCCGCAGGCACCGGCTATGCCCAACCATGTGCCGCCGGCACCGGCTGCCCATGCGTCCCCGGCTCAGCCTCAGGAAGAAAAACATGGGGCTACCATTTTGCGCCGCAGACGCCCGGCTGGTACTTTCTTGGAAAAAACCCGTACCATTGACCACTCTATTGAGTTGCCGCTTTCTGAGCTTAAAAAACATAACTGGCCGCTGGAAGTGCCCCTTATTCCCACCTATACGCTGGAGAATATGACCATTTCCGTCAACCGTTTTGCCCACGCCACGGCCATCTCCGTCATAGACAACCCGGGCAAACTGTACAATCCTTTGGTATTGCATGGCGCCAGCGGCACGGGAAAAACGCATTTCTTGCATGCCATTGGCTACGCCCTTTCCAACAAATACGGGCAAGAAAATATTTTTATCACCAACGGGGTGCGCTTGTCCCGCGGGATACAGCGCTATGTAATGGAAGGCAATATTGATAAATTTGAAAAATTTGCCGACTCCGTCAAAGCCCTGTTGATAGACGATATTCACTTGATTGCCATCAACGAGCAAAACCGTGCCTATCTGTCTAAGTTGCTCAACGATTTCCGCAAACAACAAAAACAGATTGTAATTACATCTAAATATCCGCCGGAAAGCCTGGCCAAATTGGAAGAATTGCTTAACTTCCGCTTGGACTCGGGCTGGATTTCCGACTTAAAACCGGCCACCGGCAACGCCCGCATGCGCATCATTCAAAAAATGCTGACCAGCAATGGCATCAACATCACGGAAGAAGAAGTTAACCGCTTCTTCGGGCACCCCAATATGTCTTTGGGCACCGTGTCCCGTGCCATTCGCCGCGTGCGCGTACTGGAAAAACTGATTTTCCCCAACGAATCGCCGGAAAAACGCTCTGCCACGGCTATTTTTGACCAGTTGCTGGCCACCGCAGGGGAAGACCAACACAGCCTGATTATGAAGAAAACCCCCGACGAGATTAACTCCGCCCCCGTTTCCGGCAATGGTGAATGGGGCCGCATCGGGTTTTTCTATCCGCAGAACCATTCCAACATGATGAACTGGTTGGTGTTTGCCCTGCAGCAACGTGCCAAAGAGTTGGGCATAAGCGGCGGGCCGGAGCTGGCGGTGCGTTCTTCGTATTCCACGGAAAACATCATTTCTTCGGCTTTTAAAATCGCCAATTTGTGCGATAACAAAAAACTCAAAGGGGCCGTCATCTTAGGACCCGAGACGGACACCTGCGAGCCCTCGGTCAGAGAAAACTTTTATGACATTCTGACCCACATGCTGGAGATTATGCTCATTCGCTGCGGCGTCATCAACTATGAAGACGTCAATGCTCCCAGCACGTATGTGAAAATATTATCGGAGTTATTGAGATGAAAAAACTGACCCTCTTACTGGCCTGCCTTTTGTGCCTGGGCGCCTGTGGCGGCCACATGAAAAGCGCCGTCAAAAACGGCGCCATTGCCCCTTCTTTTAACGATACACTGACCGACGACGAATACCTGTGGGTGCGCGGTTTTGGCGCAGCCAACCCCGCCCACAAGAGCGACTCACAGCGGCGCATCTTGTCGCGCGAAGCCGCCATTGCCCATGCCTATCAGCGTGCGACGGAAGTGCTTTACGGCGCCAATTTGGAAAGCAACGTGCAAATTGTGGACGCCGTGTCGGAAGGCTCCACCATTCACACCTCTTCCAGCGGCATTTTAAACGACATGGAACTGGTCTCCACCGAATATTTGGACGACGGCGGCTGCACGGTTATTATGCGCATTTCGCGCGAAAAACTGCAGGCGGCCGGCCTCAACCCGCAGGAGAATAAATAATGAAAAGACTTTTACTCATCGCCGTCATTGCCGTCTTTACGCTTTCGGCCTGCCGTGCTTTGCACATCGGTCCCAAAGGCGAAGGGGAATATGTGGTGGCGGAATCTTTGGTTCCCTACGACGAAAATAACATTTCCGAAATGAAGAAAGAAGGCGAGCTGGCCGCCCAACGCGCCGCGGTGGAAAAAGTGGCCGGTATCTTTATTTCTTCCTCCACCACGGTGGAGCAAGCCCAACTGGTGGAAGACAAAATCACCTCCAAATCTGCCGGGTTCATTCGCCGCGGATACGTGCAAAAAGCCTATCGCAAAGGGGATCAGTGGTACACCCGCGTGCGTGTAATGGTGCTGGTCAAAGACATCAGCGACATTATCAAAGAGTCTGAATCCGACGCCTTTGCCAAACGCACCACCATTTTGATTACCTCGCGCGAAACGGTGGGCGATGAAGTATCCCTTAAACAAGAGTGCAAACAGGCCATTTACCGCGCTTTAAAAGACCAGCCCTATGCTTTGGTCAACGGCGATAATTTAAGCCAAAACAATTTGGACAATCCCACCCCGGTCATTGACCAGGCCCGCGTGGAAGGGGCCCGCTTTATTATCATGGCCGACGTCAACACCGCTCCGCTGCAGGCTTTGCCGGGCATTTCTTCCCCGTTCAAAACCTACCGCGCCCGCGCCAACATCAAGGTGGCGTCCACCAAAAACTATCAAATTGTCGGGGAAGCGGCTGACCAAGTCAGCGGGTTGGACCCGGTGGAAAGCATCGCCGCTCAAAAATCCGTTTCCTCCGCGTGCGAAGCGGCTGCCAAACAGCTTATTGAGCCTATCAATGCCGCCATTAACTCTGCCAACAAATTCAATGTGGTCGTGCAGAACGTAAAAAGCATTGAACGCCTCAAACAGGTGCAGGATATTTTTAAAGAAATGCGCGAAATTGAAGACTTTAACCTGGTTAAATACACCAATTCCGACGCTTACTTTGAAATCTCGGCCAATATTTCTTCCGGCGAAGAACTGACCGCCAAGATTATCCGCAGCTATAACGTAAACTTTACGGTAATGGGGATTTCTCCTCAGCAAATTGTACTGAACTTTATCTAATATGTTAGCCAGCGTCCGTACCTGCGCCCTAAAAGGCATAGACGGTTTTGAAGTAACGACAGAGGTGGACATTTCTTCGGGAATGCCCACCTTGTCCGTCGTTGGCTTGCCCGATGCCGAGGTAAAAGAAAGCAAAGAACGCGTGATTGCCGCCATACGCAACAGCGGGTTTGATTTCCCGTTAAAACGCATTACCGTCAATTTAAGCCCGGCCGAACTGCGCAAAAGCGGCACCCAGTTTGACTTGCCCATCGCGGCGGGCATTTTGGCCGCGTCGGGCGCCCTATCGGAAGAAGCCGTTAAAAAATTAAAAGACCTTATTTTGCTGGGAGAACTGGCCTTAGACGGCACCCTGCGCCCCTGCGCCGGCGTGCTGCCCATGCTTATAGGCGTTAAAAACAGCCAAGGTACGGCGGTTATCGCGCCGGATAATTTTTTGGAAGGGCAAACGGCCGGCCTGCCGTTTATCACCCCGCGCACCCTGCGCGACTTGGCCGACTGGCTGGAAGTCAAACTGCCGCAGGAAAGCGTGCAAATGGCCTATGTGCCCCCGCAGGAAGAGGAACCGGCTGCCGTGCTGGACTTTTCCGACGTGAAAGGCCAGGCCGTGGCCAAACGCGCGCTGGAAATTGCCGCCGCAGGCGGGCACAATGTGCTGATGATCGGCCTGCCCGGCACGGGCAAAAGCATGCTGGCCAAACGCTTTGCCGGCATTCTTCCGCCATTGACGGAAGAAGAAAGCCTGGAAATCACCAAAATTTATTCCGTTTGCAATTTGCTGGGCAAAATGAAGCACCGCCTGCACACCCGCCCCTTTCGCGACCCGCACCACACCATTTCCGAAGCGGCGCTGATCGGCGGCGGCAGCAACCCGCGCCCCGGGGAAGTGTCCCTGGCGCACAACGGCGTGCTGTTTTTGGACGAATTTGCCGAGTTTTCCCGCTCTACGCTGGAAGTGCTGCGCCAACCGCTGGAAAACGGCCAAGTGACCATTTCCCGCGCCAAAGAAACCGTTACCTATCCGGCGCGCTTTACCTTAATTGCGGCCATGAACCCCTGCCCGTGCGGCAATTTGGGCAACCCCCACAAACCCTGCACCTGCACGCCCATGCAAATACGGCGCTATCAGGCCAAAATTTCGGGCCCGCTTTTGGACCGCATTGATTTAACCGTCAATTTAAACCCCGTGGCATACGGCGACTGGAACAAAGCCGCCGAGGGCGACACGTCTGCCCAAATTGCCGCCCGCGTATTGGCGGCGCGCAAACGCCAGCAGGCGCGTTTTAAAGGCACGGCCACCACGGCCAATGCTTTTATGACGCCCAAGCAAATCAAACAGTTTTGCCCCCTCCCTGCCGGGGCCGACGCCATTTTAGAGGCGGCCATGCGCAAGTTTGGCCTTAGCGCGCGCAGCTTGGACAAAGTGCTTAAAACCGCCCGCACCATTGCCGATTTGGAAGGCAAAGACAATATAGAAAACGCCCACCTGATAGAGGTGCTGCAATACCGCCCGCTGGACCGCAAGGGGGTGCCGGACTTATGAGCGTGTCTATGCAAGAGCGCTTGGCGCGCATACGCATTAATGCCTTTTTGTATTTGCGGGCCGACTGGCTGGCGCGGCTGATTGACATTTTCGGCTCGGCCGAAGAAATTTTAAAGCAAAATGCCGACACCCTGGCCCGCGAAGCCCAAATGAACCCCTCTACCGCGGCCCACTTTTTGCGCGACGCGTTTGCCATCAACCCGCAGGAAGAACTGGAAAAGACGGAAAAATACGGCGGGCGCATTTTAATCCCGGAAGACGAAGAATACCCCCAATCCTTGCGCCAAATTAAAGAAGCCCCCATCGCCCTGTATGTGCTGGGCAAACTGCCGCAGCCCAATCAGGTGTGCATTGGCATGGTGGGCACGCGCAAAATTACCCCGTACGGCAGGCGGGCTTCCACCACGCTGGCCGAAGGGCTGGCGCAGGCAGGGGCCGTCATTGTCAGCGGGCTGGCCCGCGGCATAGACAGCCAATGCCACGCTGCCGCCGTGCGCCTTAACAAACCCACGGTGGCCGTCATCGGCACGGGCATTGGCCGTTGCTACCCGCCCGAAAACCGCGAACTGGCGCGCGCCATTTTGCAGCACGGCGGGGCAATCGTGTCCGAGCTGCCATTTAACAAGCCGCCCAATGCGTTTCATTTTCCGCGCCGCAACCGCATTATTGCCGCTTTGTCGGAGCTGGTGGTGGTCGTAGAGGGCGAGGCCAAATCCGGCGCGCTGATTACGGCCAAGCTGGCCCTGGAAATGGGCAAAGATGTTTTGGCCGTGCCCGGCCCTATAGACAGCCCCCAAAGCCAAGGCCCCAACCGCCTGATTGCGGACGGGGCAGGCGTTGTCACGTGCGTAAAAGATATAATAGACTATATATCAAACCCGGATTTATTTGCCCTGCAAGTGCCGCAGCAGCCTGCGCAGGCAACGCAAGAGCAAGACGGGCTGACCGATTTACAAAAGCAGGTAATGCAATTTATCGCTTCTGCAGAAGAAGCCTCTGCCGACCAGGTGGTGGAAGCGCTGCACCTTTCCGTGCCGCAGGCGGCGGAAGTATTGTTTGAACTGGAAGTAAAAGGCCTGTTAACCTCTCAGGCCGGGCTGTACAGCAAGAGCAAATTTTAATTTTGTTTTAAGGATATTTATGGCAACCAATAACATCAAAGGCAAAAAACTCGTCATTGTGGAATCTCCGACCAAGCAAAAAACCATCAGCAAAATTTTGGGGCCGGACTTTTTGGTGCGCAGTTCCTTCGGCCACGTGCGGGATTTGCCCTCGCACGATATTGGCGTAGATATTGCACACGGTTTTAAACCCAC
>CALUQA010000054.1 GCA_944322775.1 uncultured Elusimicrobiales bacterium | reverse complement strand
ATGTGACCAACTACGTGATGGAAATCGCCACATTTGATAAATTATTTCAATAAACAGGAATGACAAAACTTATGAAATTTACTTCAAAAATCACATTGTTCGTACTGTTATTGGCCTTGGCGGCCCCGGCTGCGTTTGCCAAAAAAACGCGCCTGGTGGCGGTTAGCGCCGACGTGGTGGAAATCAGCGGTTCTATGACTTCTGCCAAAGGCTTCGAATGGAACCAAATTTTTGACTTTGAAGAAGCCGATATCCCGGGGATTTTGTCTTTGGGTGAGTTTGAACGTAAAACGGCCGTGATTACGCGTTTGCGTCTGTCGGAAACGGAAGGCCGTGCGCAGGTTTTGTCTAACCCTAAAATTGTGACAAGCTCCGGCAACAGCGCCAAAATTACCGTCGGCGGTAAAGTGCCTATACCGGTGGTGAACAACCAGGGCGTGGGTTCTCAGCTGGAAGATTATGGTATTTTGCTTAACGTGCTGCCCACCATTATCCCGGAAAGAGGCAACATTATCGATTTGCAGGTGCAGTTGTCCGTTTCGTCTGTGGACTATTCGCGCACCGTGTCTGTGGGTACTTCTACGGCTCCGTCTTTTAACAACCGCGAAGTGGAAACCCATGTGGAACTTAACAGCGGCGAAACGCTGGTCATCGGGGGCTTAAAAAGCAGCTCCCGCAACGTCAGCGAAACGCGCGTGCCTTTCTTGGGCCGCATTCCGCTGATCGGTCTGTTGTTCAAATATAAAGACGTGACGGAAGAACAGCGCTCGCTCTTCCTGTTTATTACGGTAGAAGTGGTGGAATAATAAAACATTATGGCAGAAATTGAATCCCAGAAAAGCGAAGCAAAAATCATCGCCCTTAACAGCCCCAAGGAAGGCGCCGGCAAAACGACGTTGACCTTGAACTTGGCTTTGGGTTGGGCCGGCATACAAAAGCGGCCTGTGCTTATTGTGCCGCTGGATCCGCTTGCTCGTCAGGAACACAGCTTTTATCTGGATATCAAGAAACCCGTCAGCGTGGCGGATATTTTGCGCACCCTGGGCAATGCCAATATTGCCGTGGTGGGGGGGCTTTTGCGCGGTAAAGTGTCTATGTCTCAGTGGGGCGTGGGCGTGTTGCCTTTGGGCAATACCCGTGCGCAGGTGGCTTCCATCAGCCCGAAGATCTTAATTCCTATTCTGTCGCGTCTTTCCCAGACGTTTGATATCTTTTTGGACGTAGATTCGTCTTTCCCGATGCAGGCGTTTTCGTTTGACATCGCCGACAAGATTTTTTGGGTGTCCAATGCTACCCGCACGCATTTGAACTCCACCGTACAGCTTTTTAACGATTATAAAGAACAGCGCTACCCCATGGAGCGCGTCAGCGTCATCTGCAACCAGTATGACATGCCCGGTTCCATTCCCTACGAAGAAGTGGAACGCTTTTATAATTCCTTGGGGCGCGACATTGACGTGTTTTTGCCGTGGGACGAAGAAATTATGGCCTCTTCCAACCGCAGAGAAGTGGAAATTATCCGCAATCCGCAGTCGGAATGGATTAAAGGCCTGCGTCTGGTATTGGCCAAAATACGCGATTTGACACCCGCCCCCAAAGACTGGACGGCTTCCGTCACCGATGAAGAGTTCACGCAGGCTGCCAAAGAAATTTGGAACCCGATCGTGGGTGCCGGCGGTGCAGGCCCGGCCGCGGAAAGCCATGTGGCCGTAGAGGAAGAAGGCGAAGCCGGAAAAACCAAGCTTTCTTTCTGGGACGATTTGAAACAAAAAGTGCACAAAGATGTGGTCCGCACGTTGGAAATTGAGCGTATTGTAATTAGCGATGAAAGCTCCGCCAGTGCGCAAACGCGCAAACGTGTGGCCGCCATTGTGGACGATATTTTGCAAAAACAGCCCAACTTGCAGTTCTCCCGCGATCAGCGCACGCGCTTTGCCTCGGAACTGTTAGACGAAATTTTGGGCTTGGGGCCTTTGGAAACGTTGATGAGAGACCCCAGCGTAACAGAAATCATGGTCAATGCCTTTGACAAGATTTTTATCGAACAAAAAGGTAAATTGACCCTGACCAAATATAAATTTAGAAATAATGAGCAGGTGGTGCAGGTGATTAAGCGTATCGTGTCCCCGTTGGGGCGCCGTATCGACGAATCTGTGCCGCTGGTGGACGCCCGTTTGAAAGACGGCTCCCGTGTAAACGCCATTATTGCGCCGCTGGCCGTGTCCGGCCCGACGCTGACCATTCGCCGCTTTTCGCAAAAACCGTTCGGCCCGGCCGATTATTTCCGCTTTGGCACCATCAGCCCGGAATGTATGGAATTTTTGGAAAAATGCGTGCGTATCCGCAAAAACATTATTGTTTGCGGCGGTACCGGTACCGGTAAAACCACCTTTTTAAACGCCTTGTCCGGCTACATTGCCAACGACGAACGTATTATTACCGTGGAAGACACGGCCGAACTTCGTTTGCAGCAGCCGCACTGGGTATCTTTGGAAAGCCGTCCGCCCAACGTGGAAGGCAAAGGTCAAATTACCATTCAAGACTTGGTAAAAAACTGCTTGCGTATGCGTCCGGACCGCATTGTAGTAGGTGAATGCCGCGGCGCGGAAGCGTTGGACATGTTGACGGCCATGAACACCGGTCACGAAGGGTCTTTGACTACTATTCACGCCAACACCCCGCGCGACGGTCTGTCCCGCTTGGAAGCCATGTGTATGCAGGCCAGCGGTGAGTTGCCCATTTTTGCCATTCGCGAAATGATCGCCTCTGCCGTGAACATGATTGTGCAACTGTCCCGTTTTTCGGACGGTTCCATAAAGGTAACCTATATTACGGAAATGCACGGGCAGAAAGACGGCCAAATCCAATCCACGGACTTGTTCCGCTATGTGCAGACGGGCGTGGACGAAAACGGAAAAGTGCAGGGTATCTTTGCCCCGACGGGCAAGCTGCCCACCTTCTTCCACGATTTTAAGGCCAAAGGCGTGCCCGTGGACGAAAGTGTGTTCACCAAAGGCGCCGTTCAGTTGGACGAAAACGGCGAGCCGATCCTTTCTTCTTTGCCGCAGCAGGCTCCGCAGCCGCCGGCTAAACCGCAGTAAAACGGTGTAAATTATGAAAAAAATTACATTGCTGATATCTTTATTCTTGCTTTTGACGCTGGCTGCCCCGCAGGCAGTTTTTTCCCGTGCGCTTAATCAGCAAGATAAACAGAAAATAGAATGTGCCATGTTCAAGATGATGGTGCTGGGGAACTATTTTGACGTAAATAAACCCTCGGACCAAAAAACCTATGAATATCCGGCCTCTTGCGGCGCATCTTTAAAAGGCAAAGTAATTAAAATGCCGTCTTGGTTTGAAGAAGAACTTAAACGCATGGACGCCATTAAAGTGGTGTATATCCAGGGGGAAGGCACGCTGAGCGAAGCCACCCTGTGGTACCGCACTTTTGCTAACGTTTATGCCTTTTTATCCAGAGCCAATGACGCGTTGGACCCCAGCAAGCCTATCGTGCTGGAACAGCTTTCCCGCGGGTATGTGGGCAACCGCATTAACTTGGTGGCCAACCTGGACCGCTTGAATAAAGATTTGGTTCGCGGCAGAGAAATTTATGTGATGAAAGACAGTATGCAAGGCCGCGCACGCGCCATGCTGGCCACGCTGGAGTTTATGAATAGGGAGTTTTACAGCACGGTGGAGTCTTTCACCAGCCCGGCCGCTGAAAAAGAGGATAAATACCGCCGTTCCGTGATGGCTGTGGTCACCATGGCCAATCAGCTGTGGAGCGAGTTCCGCTCGGCCCCCATTCCCATGAACCCGCCCGATCCGAAGATTTTCCAGGTGACGGAAGGGGAACGCTTGTTTAATGCGTTGATGTTGGTGTTGGGCGGTGTTTTGGTGGCCTATGCGGTGTTCTTGCTGTTGGAAAACAAAAAAGAAGAATTGCTGGACGCGTGGGACCGCTACCGCGAAAAAAGCGTGGCGTGGGCCGAAGATTTTAACCGCCAGTTCTTGACCATTGACGTGCGCTATATCGTCTTTGGCACGGTGGGTGTGTTTGCCTTGTTGGGCTTGATGATGGGCATGTCCGTGGGCGGTTTTAGCGGAGTATTTGTATTCTTTATCTTTATTGCTATGGGCGCGGCCGTTTCCGTGCGCATTCCGCCTATTGTATTGGATAAACTTAAAAAGAGCCGCGGGCGCAAAATTAACGCGCAGCTGATGGATTCCTTGATTTTGCTTTCCAACTCCTTGCGTTCCGGTATGGATATCGTGCAGGGGTTTGAGCTGGTTTCCCACGATATGCAGCCGCCTATTGCAGACGAGTTTGGGCTGGTTATTAAAAACTATCGCTTGGGCACCCCGTTTGAAAAAGCCTTGGAAGGCTTGGACGACCGCGTGGAAAGCCGCATGCTTTCTTATACGATTAAAGCTATTATCATTCAGCGTCAGGTGGGTGGTAACTTAACCGTTATTTTTGCCCGCTTGGTGGAAAATATCCGCGAAGAAAGCAAACTGGAAGAAAAGCTGGACGCTATGACGGCCCAGCAAAAAATACAGGCCATTGTGGTGGGTATTATGCCTGTAATCATGTTGGGCGTTATGTTTATGTTCCGCCCCGATGAAATGATTTCTTTTTATACCACGCCGATCGGGCTGTTTGTGCTGTTCGGCTGCTTTGTCTGGATTATGATAGGTATGAAACTGATCCAAAAACTGGGCGAGGTAAAGGTGTAATCTTATGAATACCGTACTTTATTTGAGTTTAATGTTTTTGCTTTTGTTAGGGGCCCTGTCCTTGTTCGTGGCGGTGTTTGTGCTGGTGTCGCCCGCCAAAGAAAAAGAACAAATTGTGGACGTGACCGCGCGGCGCTTTAAATCCTCTTCCAGCTTTGCCCGTTTGCAGCCGGAAACAAAATGGATAGACCGCTTGGCGGTGTTCTGCCTTAACACCTTTCACTTGGAAAAACCGCTGGAGCAAATGCACATGCAGCTGGGCAGCCCGGATTTGCCGCAGCCGGTGGATATTTTGTACTACAAAATTATCTCGGCATTGCTGCTGCCGGTGGCTATTATGCTTATGTTCCAGACCATCTGGGGGCTTTTGTTTATACCGCTTGGCTTTTATTTGCCCGATGTGTTTTTGAAAAGCCGTATCCAAAAAAGACAGGCCGAGATTTTGGGTAACTTTTCCACCACGGTAGACTTGGCCGCCTTGATTATCGAATCCGGTTTGGACTATTTAACCGCTTTTGAAAGAATTATTAATATTGCCAAAAAGAAAACCATTTTGGAAGAAGAACTGGACAAAACGCTAAAAGAAATTAAGCTGGGCTATTCCCGCCGTGAAGCCTTGGAACGTTTTGCCAACCGCACCGACGTGCAGGAAGTGCGCTCTTTGGTGGGGCTGATTATTCAGTCCGACGAATTGGGTACCAGCTTGGTGGATTTGCTGCGCAACTTCTCTTCGGATTTGCGCACCCGCCGCATGAGCCGTGCCGAAAAATTGGCCGCCCAAGCGTCCACCAAGATGTTGTTCCCTTTGTTTCTTTTCATTTTTCCGACAATATTCATTTTGATATTGTCGCCTATGATTAAAGGCCTGCTTTCGCAGGGGCTCAGTTTTTGAGAGGATAAATTTATGAAAAAATATCTTTTATTTGTTTTGGCTGTCAGTCTGGCCTCTGCTTCGGTTGCCGCTCCGCTGCGCCAGCCTAATCCCATTCGCCAGCATGGCAAAGAAGAAGGCATGATGCTGGACTTGAGCAAAATTACCTTGGGCACGCTCAACGACGTGGAAGAAAAGAAACAGTATCTTTCCACCGTCCAGCTGGAAAAACAGCGCATTCAAAACTATATGCTGCGCCAAGTGTACGAAAATGCCTATACGCTTTATCGCCACGGGGATTATCAGCGTGCGCAGGAAATGGCACAAACCATTTTGAGCATTGACCCTAATTTTACGCAAGCCTCCACCTTGGCCAAACAGGCCAGCCATATGGGAGCTTATGGCACCACGTCGGAAGAGGAAGTAATCGAGGCCAAGTTTCAGGAAGCCAACCGCATGTACGATTCCGGCCGTTTAGTGGAAGCCAACGAAAAATTGGACGAAATTTTAACCATTCAGCCGCATAACTCCAAGGCGCTTTCCTGGAAGAAACGTATTGATAAAGACATCGCCCAGGAATACAACCGCCGCGGCAATGTGGCTTACGACGAGCAAGACTACCAGCGTGCATTGGATAACTGGTATAACGCCCTGCTGATCCGCAAAGACGACCCGGCTTTGGTTAACCGCATTGCCCAAACGGAAAACCTGCTGCGCAAACAACAGGTACAGCAAGCCATGGAAGAAGCCATGAACTACTATAATCAGGGACGTTTTGTGGAATCCTATGCCGTATTTGAACGCATTACCAAAATACAGCCGGGCGATACGCGCGCTCAAAAATACATGGGCCAGCTGAAAGATGAAATTGCCCAAACCTATTTTACGGCGGGAAACAAATCGTATAATGCGCAAAAATACGACAGCGCCATCAGCTATTGGACAAATGCCAAAAAATGGGGGGCCGATGCCGCCCATATGGACCGCTTGATTAAAAAAGCCCGCAATGCCAAAGAAGAAGCTATCAGACGCAAACAAGAAGCCGCCCAGAAAGCAGCCGAAGATGCCCAAAAAGCAGCTGAAGCCGCGGCCGAGGCTGAAGAAGAAGAACCGGTTGAAACCGTCTCGGTGGAAGGCAACAGCCTTAATCCTTTGGTTTCCGGTGGGACTTCTTTCTCAGACAGCAACAATGCCACGCAAGGCATTGGCGGTGCTGCAGGTCGTGTGTCGGCAGAAGCCAGTGCGGCCTCTCGCCAAAAATATATTGAAGGGTTGGACGCCTTTAACCAGGACGATTATGAACGCGCCCGCCAGGCGTGGATTGTGGCCAAACAGCTGGATCCGGGCAATACCGACGCCGACCTTGGTTTGCGCAAAGTGGAAGAATTGACCGGCATTCGTTAATGGGGAGAACATATGAAACTGACATCTAAGTGGACATTATGGTTTGTATTGGTGTCGCTGTATGCGGCTATTATCGGCGGCTTGTTCTATTACAACATGTTCAAGTTCGTTTTTGACAAGAAATTGCAAAACGAAATGGTGGAAATGGTGCGTTTCCGCGCGCCGCTTTTGGTGTCCAGCTTGTCGGCCCGTCCCCGCAAAGATGCCACCTTCCGCGAAGCGGAAATAATGAAAGCCTGGAGCAAAAATGATGACAGAATTAAAAGCCTGGTGTATTTAAATGACGACGGTTCTATCCGCTGGCACGAAAATACGCAGTTTTTGATGATGTCTTATTCCGACTATAATAACCAAGTGGTATTTGACACCCCCGTGGTGCCGCTTGCCATTCGGGACCGCGTACCGAAAGCTATCATGTTTGATGACGGCAATTATTATGATATGGCCATTCCGCTGTTGGCCAAAGATACCGTTGCCGGCGTGGTAAACGTGACGGTTTCCAGAAAAGAAGCCAAAACGTTAATCCGTCAGTCCATGGTGCGTTATGCCGTTGGGGCGTTTATTATGATTTTGCTTATCGGCGGGGTGCTTTATTTGTTCCTGCTGCTTAAAATCATTCGTCCGTTGGAAAACCTTAAAGACGGAGTGGACGCCGTATCTTTAAACCGCTTGGAGCTGCCTTTTACACCGCGGCCGGATGAAATTGGCGACGTGGCTACCTCGATCACCGCTTTATTGCGCCGTTTGAAAGAAGACATAAAAGGGCTGGAAAATGTAGAAATTATGTCTTTGGAAAAAGAGCAAAAATGGTGGAAAACCATTTTGGCCGTAACGGTGCCGCGCGGCGCCAGAGCCTTGGTAATTGATGAAAACAACAATATTCTTTATACCAACTTTGAAATGAATATTAAGAAAAAAGGTGCCGTACATTTGTTGGATATTTTTGACGGCCGCCAGCAAAGCATTATTCAAGTGGTCGGCGAAGCACTTGAAAACCCGACCAAAGTTTTGCGCGGTACCGTAGTTAATAAAGACGTAAAGTGCACGGTCAAAGCGGTGCAACTTCCCGACGATGCCGGCAAAAACCGCATGATACTTGTTTTGGAACCTGAAAAATCTTTATAATGAATAAAGGGAAATCCCCTAGGGAGAGCGTATGAAAGTTGAAATTAAAAAAATCGGTATTTTAAATGTGATTTTTTCTGTATTCCCGGTGGCCGTCTTTGTCATTATGCTCATCAGCGGCATTTTGGGAATGTTCAGCCCGGACGTTACTTTCAATTTATCTTTTTTGATGAATATGATTATGTCCGCTATCATTAATACCTTGTTGTTTTTGGTATATACCGTTTTCTTTCTGCTGGCCTACAATATCCTCTGCGGTATCGGAATCCGCGGGGTGAGCGTGGTGCTGGAAGATAAAGAATAAATCTGTTTGTGAGGAGATGTGAGGG
>CALUQA010000053.1 GCA_944322775.1 uncultured Elusimicrobiales bacterium | reverse complement strand
TTGTTTTTTACATATTTTCTCCTCTCCGCCCTTTGGGACAAAGCGATGGGTTCTATTGGGTAACACGCGCCAAGCACTTTTAAAAAGCAGCAAAATACAATTTGGTCAATTGCTTCATTTTTTTATCGATTATTTGCTGCCCTATACTTTGGACAAGGCCTTTTTTGCGTTTTTTTTTTTTTATTTTGCCATTGGAATACAAATGGCGGGTAATGACATCCCCTTTGGTATTAAAATCCATAGCAATCATTTCCGCAGGGACATTGCCCCGCACGTCTTTTTGATAAACCACTCTGCCCGTTTTTCCCTTGCGTTTGATCGGGCGTGTATATTCCAGCTGGCTCAATTTGCCGCCTTCGCCAAAAACATACAGGAGCACTTCTTGTTCGTTGCTCTGTCCTTTGCCGGTATACACCTTGCCTTTTATTTCCACCCGCAAGAGTTTATCCCCCATAAAAACCATGCGCTGGTATCTTTCGTAATTATAGCCATAATAAATATCTTCCCCATTAGCCCCACGCATGTGCACCGGGCGGCCTGAACCGTCCTTTTCCAGGACCGTGGTCCCTTCTATTTTATCAAACGGCGAAATATTGCTTTGCAAATCCAATTTTACGGTTCTGTCGGACACAATACGTCCTTTTTCGTAGCGTTGCAATTTCCAGGTATATCCGTTATCCAAAGACACCATATTATAAGGAGCTTTGCCTGCCGGCATGCCCTGGATATAATACACATCCGACTTGGCGCACAAACTGCGCCAGCCGAACTCCCCGCCGCGGGAAGTGCCTCTGGAAATATCAATAAGGTTAATCATTCCGTCCGCGTCGTCGCACGTAAGGCGCAGGTTTCTGTTCATGGCGCTTTTTGACGTCTCTTGCGTGCTGTAAATCATGTGGGAGTTTTTGTTTCTGCTTTGTTTATATTGGTCACTTAAACCCAAAGAGTGGCCTATTTCATGCAAAGCAACATAGCGCGCGCTTCTTTTGCCAAAGCTCAAAGCCTGCGGAATAAACTGATTGGACGGGACAAAAATACGGGGTATTTCATTTTCTCTTTTAATATAGCAGCCAATGGCAGGCTCTCCGCAAATTTCACCCACTTGTTTGGCTGAAAAGATATAAAAACCAAGCTCTGCTTCTCTTTCTTCTTGCACAAACTGCACATGAATGCCGCGGTCCAACACGGGCAGCACATCGGCAAATTCTTCTTCCCGCCCGGCTTTGCGGATTAATTGGGCCGGATAGGCAAACCAACGGGCATACTCCGAAGCAATCAACTTTTCATATTCCGGACGTTTTTCCTCGGACAGGTGTCCCAAATCCAGCCATACATAAAGGGGTTCGCCCGCCAAAATGGAATTGAGCAAATATCTTCTGCCGACAGGTGCCTGCAAGGCGTCTTCGTTTTCAGACGTCATAGTATAATCCAGCAAAGCCCCCCATTGTGCCGCAGAAATATCCGTGGCACAATGGCACAAGAAAAGCAAAACAACCATTTTAAATAGATTTTTCATAATACACCTTTCACCCAGCTATACATAAAGTATATAGGGCAATAGAGCAAAAAACAAGTAAACAAAATCCCGCCCGGGGTTACGGGCGGGATAAGTAAAAACTAATTTATTTGTCTTTATTTTTCAGTTCCTGCTCAAATATGCTCCGCAGAAACTCTTCCGCCAACGGTTTGGCGCCAAGCCCCACGGCAATGGCAAAAGCCAACCCCAGGGAAGCCAGCACCACCACGGCCACATTGTTGACCAGCTGGCTGGCAAAGCCCAAATTTTCCACGGCGATCAACGCACAGAAAAACACTACAAAAGCATACACCGCACGCGAAAGCAACGCCCCGCCGCGCAGCCCGTTGGCCTTGGCGGAGTTTTCAATAATATTAGCCAGCAGTTTGCCAAACAAAAGGCCGGCAAACAAAATAAGCACGGACACAAACAGCGTGGGAATAAATTCCAAAAAGCGGGTAAACAAATCCCGAATGACGGTTAAATGCAGCACGTCTGCCGCCAGCACCACCGCATAAAAAATAACGGCCCAAGCCAGAACAAACGAAATAATATACGTCGGGGATTTGCCCAAGCCAAACCGCACGCACAGCTCATTAATGCCCAGTTTGGAGGTTTTATCATCAAAAGAAATTTTGCTTAAGAACTTCTTTACGTACGAACCCACAAAGCGAGACAAATATAGGCCCACAACCAAAATTAAAATGGCAATAATCAACGCGCCCAGCACACGGCCCGTCTGTTCAGCCAGCGTAATAAAATGCTCGCTGACGCGGGAAGAAATCAGTTCTAAATTCATATACGCCTCCTTTTTTTCATTGTAGCAAAAATTAAATTGCTAAAATAGACGTATGAGCAGTGTGGAATATTTAAAAGGCATTGGCCCGGCCAAAGCCAAAATGTTGGCACGGCTGGATATTTTTTCCGTGGCGGATTTGCTGCATTATTATCCGCGCACCTATCAGGACCGCCGCGAAAACGCCGCCAACAACGGCCTTAATCCCCCGTCTTTAACCGTATTTAAAGGCCGGGTGCTGCGCACGCAGACCGTGCCGGCCCGTTCCGTGCTGATATTTAAGGCCTTCCTGGCAGACGCCGCCAATAACCAAATAGAATGCACCTGGTTTAAACGGCGCACCTTTCGCAGCTTTCGTTTTGACCCGTTTGGCACTTTAAAAAAAGATTTCAAAATAAATGCAGAAATTTGGGTTATCGGCCGCAAAGAAAACCGCAACAATTTTTTTGACAATAAAATAACCGTGGAAGAATATTACCCTGCCAACGCGCCCGAAACTGCCTATCAAACGGGGCGCATTACCCCCATTTACGGGCTGACCGAAGGGCTGACCAACAAGCAAATGCGCCAATATATGCACGAGGCGCTCTTTAGTGCTGAGGCCCAAAACGAGCCGGATATTCTGCCCCCTGCCCTGGCGCAAAAGCGCCAACTGCTGGCCAGCACGCAGGCCTTAAAAGCCATTCACTTCCCGGCCAGCTTGGCCGAGCTGGAAAATGCCCGCGCCCGCCTGGCCTATGAAGAGTTTTTGCTCTTGGCCACCGCCTGGGGCGTCAAACGCACGCAAACAAAAGCCATTGCCAAAGGCTACGGCTATGAGATTAAGAAAAATTTGCTCACTCCCTTCCGCAAAAACCTGGGGTTTGATTTTACGCCCAGCCAAAAAAAGGTGATTAACGAAATTTTTGCCGACTTGCAGTCCCCCCTGCCCATGAACCGCCTGCTGCAGGGCGATGTGGGTTCGGGCAAAACCTTGGTGGCCCTTTCGGCCATGCTGCTGGCGGCGGAAAACGGCTATCAAAGCGCCATTATGGCCCCCACGGAAATTTTGGCCGAGCAGCATTTTTTGACTTTTCAAAAAATCCTTAAGAAACTAAAAGTGCCGGTGGCCGTGCTTACCTCCAGCACCAAAACCCCGGAACGCAAAAAGATTTTGGCCGCCCTGGCAGACGGTTCGCTTTCGGTGGTGGTGGGCACACATGCGTTGATACAAGACGACGTAAAATTTAAAAACCTCAAACTGGCCGTTATTGACGAACAGCACCGCTTTGGCGTAAAACAGCGCGCCAAACTGAAAGAGAAAACCGCCAAGCTGGACCTTTTAACCATGACGGCCACCCCAATCCCGCGCACGTTGGCGCTGGCTTTTTATGGGGATTTGGCCGTTTCCACCATCACGCAGCTGCCGCCGGGGCGCCGCCCCATCGCCACCCAAATGGCCGACGAATACCGCGCGCGGCACATCGTGGCCGAAGAAGTGCAAAAAGGACGCCAGGCCTATATCGTTTACCCTTTAATAGAAGAAAGCGAAAACATATCGGCCAAGGCCGTAAGCGAAGAGTTTGAAAAATTAAAAGAAGTTTTCCCGCAGTTTAAACTGGCCATGCTACACGGCCAAATGAGCCGCACGGAAAAAGAAAGCGTCATGAAAGATTTTGCCGCGCACAAAACCGATATTTTGGTGGCCACCCCCGTCATTGAAGTAGGCATAGACGTACCCAATGCCACCGTCATGGTCATAGAAAATGCCGAACGCTTTGGGCTGGCCAGCCTGCACCAGCTGCGCGGGCGCGTAGGCCGCGGCCAATACGACAGCCAGTGCATTTTGGTGGCCCAGCACAAAGGCAGCGTCGCGCGCGAACGCTTAAGCATTATTTGCCAAACCTGCGACGGTTTTAAAATTGGCGAGCGGGACATGCAGCTGCGCGGCCCGGGGGAAATTTTGGGCACGCGCCAAAGCGGCGAGCTGGAGTTTAAAGCCGGGGATTTGTTTAAAGACCGCAATATTCTGCAATGGGCTATTGAGGACCGCGACGAACTGCTTAAAGACGACCCCCTGCTGCAAAAGCCAGAGCACGCCCCGTTTAAGCAAAGGCTGCTGGAACTGTACCAAAAGAACTGGCACCTGATTGATTTAAGTTAAGACCGTAAAAAATCCCGCCTAAGCGGGATTTTTTAATCTATACTGCAGCTTCCGTCTGCTGATAAACTATCCGCCCCGCAAAGAAGCGAACATATTTTGCGGCCGAAGTTATCGCTTGAGTGGCAGCTGCGCTGACCTTTATTGCCGGTGGTATCCATACCCGTCAGACGAATTTCATAAAGATACTGGCCATCATCTTTCTTGCGGAAGGCAGAAATGGTGCATTCTCCATACTCACAACCGGAAATATCATATTCAAAAAACTGGCTTGCGCCTTGGCTGGTCTGGCCATCTTGTCCATAGGCAGCTTGACTGGTGGTTTCTAACGGCATGTCCAGCATTAAGTCAGAAAAATTGGGGGTAAAAGAACCGTTCTGCAGCAGCTGCATTTCCTGCGCAGTCACAATATTGCCAATCATCACAATGGCTTCTGAAGAGCGGCTTTTTTCCAGCGCACGCTGATACTGCGGCAAACCAATAGCCGACAAAATGCCTATGATCAGCACAATGGCTACAAGTTCTATCAGCGTAAATGCTTTTTTGTTTAGTATCTTTTTAAAAGGTTTTACTTGTTTCATAATAATCGTGCCTCTTATTTATAAGTTTAGCAAACTTGGAAAGAAAAACAAGGTAAAAATTGTTTCAACCCAAAGAATTTGTTATAAATAATATATGCATTTTGCCAAATTGCTTACAGCCAGTTTGCTGCTTGTTGGCTTAAGCCAGCCCCTGCCCGCTCAGGAGCCGGAAATCATTATTTGTGCCAAAGCAGGGGATTTGGGCTGCGTTAAAAAGAATGTCAAAAAAGACAAAAACTCCCTTTTTGCATCCGGCAAAAACGGGGATACCGTACTTATTGCGGCCGCGGCGCGGGGCGCCAATTCCATCATCAGCTATGTGGCCCACGAATGGCCGGATTGGCGAACCAACGACAACGGCTCCAACGCTTTGCACATGGCGGTGGCCGCCAACCATGCAGACACGGCAAACTTAATTATTGCTTTTGTAAAAGATGACCCGGACACAAACTTTGAGCGTTTTATTAACGCCAAAGACGTTCAAAACGGCGCTACCCCGCTGCACTTGGCAGCGGCACGCTGCAACGCAGAGCTGTATAATTATTTAGTTTCCCAAGGGGCAAAAACCGACATAACCGATTTTTCCGGTCGAACGCCGCAAGCCGTACTGGCCCTCTGCAAAAACACCCAAAAATCCTCTCAGCCAAAAAAAGAACCCAAAAACGTGGGTAAATCCGTCAAATCAAAAGCGGCAAAGACTTCTTTATCCTCAGCCACACAAACCGCGCATACCGCGCAAGTTCAAACGGAAAAGGACACTTTAGCCAACTAAAAACCCCGCTTAAAAGCGGGGTTTTAAATTATTTGCTTTCTTCCAACCGCGGGAAAAGCGGCGGGTATTTTTCTATTTTGCCGGGGGCCAAACGACGCTGCATTTCTTTGGCTACCGTAGGCATAAACGGCTCAATCCATTGGGCAATAAAGCGCAGGCCGCACACCAGCTCCAACAGCACGGCACAGGCGGCTTCTTTATCGGTCTTGGCCAATTCCCAGGGTTTCTTTTCGTCCACCAGCTTGTTCAATTCGCCGGCAAAACCATAAATGCTTTCCAGCACTTTATCAAAAGCCAGTTCATTATAAAAACCGTCAATGGCTTTTTCCGTTTCCAAAGCGCGTTGCTCCGTATGGCTGCCTTGGCCGGCTTTCTCCGGCAGGTCGCCCACGTTTTTGGCGGCCATATTCAGCGTGCGGGACAGCAGGTTGCCAATGTTGTTGGCCAGGTCTGAGTTATAGCGGTTTTTAAAGCTGAGCATGGAAAAATCGCCGTCCTGGCCAAAGGGCACTTCGCGGAACAGGAAAGCGCGCACCGGGTCCGTGCCGTATTTGTGGGCCAGTTCCACGGGGTTGACCACATTGCCCAAAGATTTGGACATCTTTTCCCCTTCCACCGTCCACCAGCCGTGGGCAAACACTTTTTTGGGCAGCGGCAATTCCAGCGCCATCAGCATGGCAGGCCAAATGACCGTATGGAAGCGGAAAATTTCTTTGCCCACCATATGCAAATCGGCCGGCCAGAAATCTTCAAATTTTTCCGCACCCAATTTTTTAAGGTGTTCTTCGTGCTCTTTTTTGTCTTCGCACAAAATGGTGCCGGCCCCGGTGGCGGAAATATAGTTCAGCAATGCGTCAAACCACACATACACCGTGTGTGCCGGGTCGGACTTTACGGGCACGCCCCATTTTACTTTCGTGCGCGTGACGGACAAATCCCGCAAGTCGCCTTTGACGAAATTGATGATTTCGTTGGCGCGGTATTTGGGGCTCAAAAAATCGGGGTGTTCGGCGTAAAACTTAAGCAAGGCGTCCTGATATTTGGAAAGTTTAAAGAAATAGGTTTCTTCGTGCACTTCGGTCAGCGGGCGTTTGTGCACGGGGCACAGACCGCCTTCCAGCATTTCGCTTTCGTCGTAATATTGTTCGCAGGACAAGCAGTATTTGCCGGAATAAGAACCTTTATAAATATCGCCTTTCTTAATCAGTTTTTCAAACACGGCCTGCACTACATGTTCGTGTTTGGGGTCCGTGGTGCGGATAAAATCGTCATAAGAAATATTCAGCTCTTTCCACATCTGGCGGTATTGGGCAGACACATTGTCGGCCCATTCTTTGGGGGTGACCCCTTTGGCGGCGGCCGATTTTTCGATATTGGCGCCGTGCTCGTCCGTGCCGGTCAAAAAGTGCACGTCCACGCCTTTCTGGCGTTTATAGCGGGCCAAAATGTCCAGGGCCAACGTTGTATAAGCGTGGCCGATATGCGGAACAGAGTTCACGTAATAGATAGGGGTGGTGATAAAGAATTTCTTGCTCATAGGTTCTCCGTTAAATTTGTATATGCAGCTTGTCCAGCCCCATCAGGGCGGTTTCCACCGTCAACGCGGGCGACACGTTGCGCGTGACGGCAATTTTATAATTTTCCAATTTTTTAAGCGCTTGCTGGCATGCCTTGCGCTGGGCTTCGTTCTGCGCCTGCGTCCAGGCATGGTGCACGGCCAGCGTGACCACGTCCAGCACGGCTTGCGCGTCTTGGCGCGCGGCCGTCATGGTGCGCGGCAAAGCCGCAGCCGCCGCAGCCGGCCAGGCAGGCCCCTGCGGGGCGGCCTGCAAAATTTCCAGTGCTTCTGCCGCGCGCTGCGCCCGCGTAAGGGAGCCTTGGGCATATTTGGCCGCCAAGGCCGGATCCGCCACGTCGGGGTTAATTTGCAAAAGCAACTGCTGCACCGTTTCTTGCGGCAGCGGCGCAAACTGCAAAGGCTGGCAGCGCGACAAAATGGTTTTAAGCATAGCCGCTTTTTTATCCGTCAGCAAGACCCACACCGTTTGCTGAGGCGGCTCTTCTATAAATTTAAGCAAAGCATTGGCGGCTTCCGCCTGCATACTTTGCGCTTCATCTACAATAAACACCTTCCAACCGTTCAAAGCGCTTTTCTGTTGGCTTTTGGCGGTAA
>CALUQA010000052.1 GCA_944322775.1 uncultured Elusimicrobiales bacterium | reverse complement strand
GCGGTGCCGTACACGGGCATTATTTTAAGCACGCGCGAATCCCCCGCCATGCGCAATGCGTGCCTGGAGTTGGGCGTATCGCAAATTTCCGCCGCGTCGCGCGTGAACCCGGGCGGCTATTCCTACGACAAGCAAAACGGCAGCCAGTTTACGCTCACCGATGACCGCAGCCTGGCCGAAGTGATAGACGCCATTGTGGACGCCAAACATATGCCGTCTTTCTGCACGGGCTGCTACCGCTTGGGCCGCGTCGGCAAAGACTTTATGGACATGGCCAAACCGGGCCTGATTAAAAAACATTGTCTGCCCAATGCCATGTTTACGTTTGCCGAATATCTGGAAGACTTTGCCCCCGCCCCGCTGAAAGCCAAAGGCTACGCGCTGATTGAAAGCACCACCAAAGAAAACTTTCAAGAGGGCACCCCTATCCGCAAGATGATTGACGAAAACCTCGCCAAAATCAAAAGCGGAACACGGGACTTATACTTCTAACTTGCCTTACGTTTAAGACGCCGCGCTTACCGCGCGGCGTTTTTTTGTTAAAAAACGTATCATTTGCCCTGTGTATTTTTGTAGAATATATTAGCAGGACAGATTTTTATTTTTGTACTTGTCGGTTTGCACCGACCCTACAAGGCCCTATGGTATCTGCAAAGCAGAAAGCCGGGTGGTACAGAGGTAAAAACCTGTCCTTATTATTTTTTAAACAAGAGGTTACCCAAGAAGAAAATGAAACTGAAGTGGAAAATGCCCCAACTCAACACGTTTGCCATTATTCTGGCCGTCATTGCGCTGGTAACGGTGCTTACGTGGATTGTGCCCAGCGGGGCATATGACAGAGTAGACGTGGACGGACGCCAAATAGTGGTGGCCGGCACCTATCACGCGGTGGAAGCCAACCCGCAAGGTATTTTTGACGTGTTGACAGCACCGGTGCACGGTTTTGAAAACACGGCCTTGGTGATTGTGTTTTTGCTCATTATCGGCGGTGTGTTGGCCGTGGTGGAAAAAACGGGCGCCATTACCGCAGGCATTAAAGAAGCAAGCCGCTTTTTTTCCAGGCATCCGCGTTTTAAATTTCTGTTCATTCCGCTTGGTTTTATCGTCTTTTCCCTCTGCGGTGCCACCTTTGGCATGTGCGAAGAAGCGCTTATTTTTATCCCCATTCTCATTCCGCTCTCTCTGTCTTTGGGGTACGATTCCGCCTTGGGCACCGCCATTCCGTTTGTGGGCGCGGGCGTAGGTTTTGCCGCCGCTTTTACAAACCCCTTTACCGTGGGTATTGCCCAGGGCATTGCCCAGGTGCCGCTGTATTCCGGCTTGGGTTACCGCCTGATTATTTGGGCCGTGTGCACGGCGGTGGTCATTACGTTTATGATGCTTTACGCGCGCAAAATCCGCAAAGACCCCACCAAAAGCTTAACCTATCAGTTTGATTTGGAAAAACGCAAAGAGCTGGGCATGGACCAAAATGCCGACAAAATCACCCTGCGCCAAAAAGGCGTGCTGGTGGTGTTTATCGGCGGTATTCTGCTGCTGGTGGCCGGCGTGCTTAAACCGCAGCTGTGCGACTTTATTAAAGGCTTTACCGGCCTGGACTTAATGCAGCTGCTGAACCTGGAAGCCGGCGGCTGGTATATCAGCGAAATTGCCGCCCTGTTTTTGGGCGTGGGCTTTTTGTCGGCCATTGTGGGCGGCCTGTCCATGAGCGAGTTTAACGACAGCTTTTTTGACGGTGTGCGCGGCATGGCTTCCATTGCCATGCTGCTGTGCTTTGCCCAAGCCATCATTTTAATTGCCCAGCAAGGCCAAATTTTGGACACCATGCTTAACTTCATGTCCAAGGGCATTTCCAAGCTGCACCCCATTGTGGCCTCTTGGGCGGCCATGATGCTGCAGACGGTCATTGACTTCTTTATTCCCTCCGGCTCCAGCAAGGCCGTGCTGACCATGCCCATTTTGGCTCCGCTGGCAGACCTTATCGGCATTACGCGCCAGACGATGGTGCTTTCCTTCCAGCTGGGCGGCAGCTGGCTGAACATGATTTTCCCCACCGACCCGGTGACCATCGCCGCCATTGGTTTTGCGCGCATTGCTTACGGCAAATGGCTTAAATGGCTCTTGCCGCTGCTGATTGTGATGTATCTGTTGTCTTTTGCCGCATTGGTACCGCCGTACTTTATGCATTGGCAATAATTGTTTTTTGCCTCCCGCCGCATTTTATTTTGTTTGAGCCGGCGGGAGGTTTTTTATTTTAAAAAGGCGCCTAAACGCCGCCAGAGGAAAACAAAAAATGAAAAACTTCTTATCCAAATTCTGCAACACCTACTTTCTTATTTTTGTCATCATGCTCTGCGTCGCCGCACTGACATGGTTTGTCCCCGCCGGGGAATATGAACGCATTGAACAGGACGGCCGCACCTATGCCGTGGCGGGCAGCTTTCACGCCGTGGCCCAAAACCCGCAAGGCATCGGCCAGGCTTTGCAAGCCCCCATACAAGGCTTTGCCCAATGCGCCGAAATTATTGCCTTTATTTTGGTGGTCGGGGCTTTGTTTACCGTCATCGAACGCACGGGGGCGGTAAACACGCTGATTAAAAAAGTAAGTTTCTTTTTTGCGCAACATCCCAAATACCGCATATTTTTTATTCCCACCTGTATGTTTCTTTTTTCGCTGTGCGGGGCCCTGTTTGGCATGGAAGAAGAAACGCTTATTTTTATCCCCATTTTCATTCCGCTGGCGCTGTCTTTGGGGTATGACACGCTTACGGGCATGGCTATTCCGTTTATCGGGGCGTTCACGGGGTTTTCTTCCGCCTTTGTAAACCCGTTTACCGTGGGCATTGCCCAAAGCATTGCCCAGCTGCCCATGTATTCGGGCTGGCAGTACCGCGTGGCGGTGTGGTTTATTTTTACGTCGGTGGTGGCAGCTTTTTTTACATGGTACGGCGAAAAGGTGCGCAAACACCCCAGCAAAAGCCTGACCGCCAAAATGGACGTGGTGCGCCGCGCAGAACTTAATATCGTAAACGATGTGGTAGTGGACGAAACCTTTCACTTAACCCGCGCGCACAAACTGGTGTTTTTGTCTTTTGCCGCAGGCATGGGGCTTTTGTTTTACGGCATTATCAAATATCAATGGTACATGACGGAAATTGCGGCCGTGTTTTTGGGCGTTACCATAGCGGCGGCCTTTTTCGGCAAGCTGAAATTAAACGAAGCGACCGACGCCATTTTGGCCGGCGCACAAAGCATGATTGGCGTGTGCGTGCTGATGGCGCTGGCGCGCTCTATCGTCATTGTGGCGGGCAACGGGCACATTTTAGACACCT
>CALUQA010000051.1 GCA_944322775.1 uncultured Elusimicrobiales bacterium | reverse complement strand
GCCACCATGATGCAAACCGGCAAAGACATGAACCAAGCCTACCGCGAAACTGCACAAGGCGGTTTGGCGCGGTTTTTCCATTTAAGCAAGGGAGATAAATAAGATGAACACACTGCAAGCCATTACCAAAAGACGTTCTATTCGCAAATTTACCAATCAGCCGCTTTCCCAACAGCAAATTGAAACCCTGCTCAATGCGGCCATGCTGGCCCCCACCGCAATTGCCAAGAGTGGGATTTTGTGGTCGTGCGCGACCGCAATGTACTTAATAAACTAATGAAAGCTCACCCGTATGCCCACATGCTTTCTACGGCCGACTGCGCCATCATCGTCTGCGGGGATACCCGCCGCGAAATGGCCTCCGGCTATTGGCCCGGGGACTGCGGCGCCGCCACGCAAAACATTCTGCTGGCCGCCACGGATATGGGCTTAGGCTCGGTGTGGCTGGGCGTATACCCCACTCAAGAACGCATGCAAGGGGTGGCCGAAGTGCTTGGCCTGCCCAAAGAGGTGTTGCCTTTTAACATTATTGCCTTGGGCTACCCGGACGAAAAGAAAGAAGACGTGGACCGCTTTGACCCCGCCAAAGTGCATTACGAAAAATGGTAATTTAACAAAGCAATCAAAACCCCGCTCAAAAGAGCGGGGTTTTTTGCGGCATTATTGTAAGCTTTGTAACTTTTTTACAAAAGCAACCGGCTGCACCAAATAGCGGGCCGAATAGGTTTTGCCATCGGGCGCTTCTACCTGGGTGGGAGCGGACGTTTCCTGCAAAGTTGACCAAAAAAGATCAGGCGTCAAGGCCGGATAAACCTGCACCCCCAATGCATACAAGCCCGCCGCATAAGGCACGGCACAGCTGAGTCCGCCATTTGCATAAAAGACATAGTCTGCTGCCCCTGTGGGAGAGGCAGTGGTGCGATAATCCGTAGGAAACAATATATAGGTCATTTTTTCATAGCTAGGCACATAGTTTTTTGCAAAAAACCAATAGGCTGCCCGATTGTAGGAAGCATTGTCATCCGCGTCAGCAAAAGCATCTTGGCGGCTTAAGGTGAACAAAGGGCTGTCCGTCGTCAGCACGGCCACGTCGGATTTTTCCAATTTGCGCCGGATTTCTGCAAAAGATTTCCAGCCTATGTCTTGTTCTCCAAAACCGCGGGATATAGACACCACGCGTATTTTTTCTTTTTGAGGCAATTTTTTGTTTATTTTATACACTCGTTTCAGGGCCTTAGTGATGGGGCGAGCATCAAACCGTCCGTCGGCATCTTCATGAAAGAGAGCCGAAATATAATATACTTTGGCTTCAGGGGCTACGCCTACCGTATGGCCCGCCGCGATGGAAGTGACGGCTGCGCCATGCATAGAAGCTTCTGTTTCTTGTTTATTATGCACCTCATACAGGGCAATTCTGTCGGCATATTCCCGGTGTGTGGTAAGCAACGGTTGATCAATAATCGCCAAGCTTACACCTGCACCGGTTATGCCCAATGCATGCAAAGCGCGCACATGCAAGCCCGGGTTTTTGCCTTGCTGCAATATCTCTGCCGGCACAAAGCCTGGCGGCATTTTGTCCAAAGGAGGCCACTGGGTTTTGCTGTCAAACATCAAATAATTTGCCAAGCCTGCTGAATAAGAACTAAAATCAAAGGCCTGCAAATCGGCGGAGCGTAAGTCTATTTCTTGGGCGGAAAAGCGTTTGCCACTTAGTTGCGAAGGCAACGGCAAATCCGCTTGCGTTTGATAAGTATTAAATAGAGAATAATCAACCTCCGCGGCAGAGTTATCCGACGTCAACGTCGTACAAGCCCCTAAAAAAATGACGGAAAACAACATTATTCTTTTCATATTTTCACTCTTTACGCTAGGGATTGAGCTTATTATATATCATTTTTTTAACTTTACAGGGGCGTTGCTTTGTTGTATGCTGTAAAAAGGGTTTTGACGGAGGAGAAAATGACTAAAATTTCCAAATCTGTATTGCATGCTTTATGGATTTTTTCCATTTGTATTGTTGTTTTGGGAACAGGGATTTTTTTATATGTCCATCATTTACGGGCTGCCCTAAATCAGGAATTAACCACCTATTTAAGCGAAGTGGCCCAGCAAGGCGTACGTATTTTAAACACCCAAATTAAGGGAGATATCAGCTCCCTTCAGTCCGCCGCGGCAGCTATATCCACCTATAAGACCCTAGACAATAAACCTTGGACAGAACTCCTGCAAGAAGAAACCCGGCAGAATGAATTTAAACGCATGGGGTTTATCCTGCCCAGCGGCGTAGCCTATTTAAGTGACGGCTTTATGCTGGACCTTGCCCATCGGGAATATTTTAAAGAAGGACTGGCCGGGAAAACCACCGTAACAGACCCGTTAACAGACGCCGTTGACCAAGGCAAAGCCATTATTTTATCCGTCCCCGTAATCAGTGGCGATACTGTGCGCGGCGTGTTAATCGCGGCGCACCCCACCGCCATGTATGGCAATTTGATTGCCTCGGACAGTTTTAACGGGGCAGGGTATTCGTTAATTGTTAAAGCAAACGGAGACAAAGTGGCTTCTTCAGCCAAATCCAACATTGATGACAGCGTCGCCAATATTTTTCAATCCAAGAAAAACACCCGTTTAGACCCAAACGGCACTATGCGCAAAAATATGCAGCAAGGCAAAAGCGGCACGGTGCGGTTTTTCCGCGAAGGAGAAGGCTGGCTGTATTTAAGCTATGTGCCCGTGGGCTTAAACGATTGGTATTTCCTTTCCGTCGTGCCGGAAAAAGTGGCCGTACAAAAAACAAAAAATTTGCTGCGTCTTTCCCTTCTCTTGTTCGGCACTGGGCTGGCTGTTTTTATTGCCCTGTTAATTTATGTTTACAAGCAACACAAATATAGCCATGCCATTTTGTATAAAGCCGCATATATAGACCCTATATTAAACTGCCCCAACTGGGCAAAAACCAGCAAAGAAATAGAAGATGTCCTGCGCCAAACGCAAGGGGTTTCGTACGCATTTGTGGTGTTTGATATTAATAAATTTAAAGTGGCTAATGACCGTTTAGGTTATGGCAAAGCGAATGAACTTTTGCAATATATTGCTAAAGTAGTAAAAGACGAATTAAAAGACGGAGAGCTCTTTTGCAGGGTACAGGGCGATATCTTTGCTTTGCTGCTGATTATGGAAACCCCCGAACAACTGAAAAACAGGCTGGAAGTGATGAATGAAAAAATTGTCAATTTCCATCCCATTGAAAAAGACAAATTCCAGCTTATGCTATCTTTTGGTGTTTACCCGGTGATGGATACTTCTTTATCGGCCGGAGAACTGTTTCTGCGTGCGGTGTTGGCCAGAGATACTGTAAAGGGCAATTATAATGATATTGTTGCTTTCTATGATGAAAAGCTGCGGCAACGTCTTAGCCAAGAGCAAAATATAGAAAACAATATGGAAGAGGCCTTGTTAAAAAAGGAGTTTTCTTTAGAGCTCTCCCCCATTCGTTCCATAGACGGATCTGTTGCTGCCGCCGAAGCCGTACCCGTATGGCAACAGGGCCCGGAACAAAATACTATACCTACTGATTTGTTTTTATCCGTATTTAACAAAAATGGCTTTATTGCCCGTTTGGACACTTACTTGGCTGAAGAAGCCTGCCGTATCCTGCAGCAGTGGAAAGGGCAAAACCTGCCGGCCGTGCCCATTATTTTAAATATATCTGCTGCCAGCTTGCGCAGCCCCTATTTTTCTTCCGTATTGCTCCAGTTAACAAAACAGTATGAGGTATCCGCTTCCAGCCTTATTTTGCAATTAACACCCCATACGGCCCCGGAAGATTTGCCTCTTTTTAAACAACTGGCCATTAAACTGCATAACGCCGGATTTAAATTATCTTTAAATCACTTTGGTCGTGGAACGGTATCGCTGGATTTACTCCAAGCGCTGCCTCTTGATATCGTCAAAATGGAAGGCATTTTTATCCAGGATCTGAACACGAATCCGCGCACGGCGGCCGTGCTTTCGGCCTTTATCGAAATGGCAGCCTCTTTAAACCTGCATTTGATTTTTGATGGAGTAAAAGAAAATACTCAGTTGCAGCAATTGAAACAATTAGGCGCTCTGTGGTGGGCCGGGCCATTAGCTGGAGAAGCGTTATCTCCAGAGAAGCTGTTTGCAAGCAACCAGAATAGGCCTTCCCATTAAATTTCACGAGACTATTTGCCTAAAGAAATTGAAAAATAGTAAAATAAAGAAAACGCAGGTTTTGCGTTTTCCTTTTTATGGTGGATGTAGCTCAGCTGGTTAGAGCGCCGGTCTGTGGAACCGGAGGTCGCGGGTTCAAATCTCGTCATCCACCCCAATAATTTCTGCTACAACTTTTAGATGCGCTTTGAGCGCTTTTATCGTCGTAGATTTCCAAACAGCCCTTATTTAAGAGGGCTGTTTTTTTATCCCTTTCCGCCTCTTTGGCCTCTGTTTGAGCCAAATGCTTGGCTTCATAAATGGCCTTAAATGGCTCTTTATACTCCACCACAATTTGATTGTCTTGCGTAAGCAGGAACTTGGCCCCTACCGCACGTAATAAGTCCGCCTTGCCGTAATTATCCGCTTCTCGGTAACACTTTTTAAGCCCAGACAACATAGCCAGCCCCTGCACAGCCCGCTGGGCCCCTTCGGCACTGCCCGTACAGCGGGTGAGTTCCCCCTCAATGCGCTCCCGTTCTTCCTGTAATTGGCGGTTTTTGGCCTGATAGGCCGCATCGGTTATTTTACGGTCCAAATACATATCCAGCAAGGCCTCTATACGGCCATTTACGCGATCCAGTTCCTTTTGCAATATCTGCTTGGTACCCGCATTAATCTGGTTTGCCCGTAAACCTTTCTGTTTAAGCCCTTTACAAAGTACCTCTACCACTTCTTTGGGCAATTCAATGTCTTGTATGGTATCTGCCAATTGTTCGGCCAAGCGGGCTTCCGTCAAATACCCGCTCTTTTTATGGTCTTTATTGTAATGCGCACACCGATAATACAAATACTTATGCTTGGCTTTGGCCCCCAATATATAATGCCC
>CALUQA010000050.1 GCA_944322775.1 uncultured Elusimicrobiales bacterium | reverse complement strand
GCGGCACCGTGCCTTCCACTTTGCATTCCAAACAAGCCTGGCAGCCGGCAATCAGCGGGGCTTTGACCGTTTTGGCGGGTAAGGCCTTGAGGCCAAAATGGGCAAATTTGTCGCAGACCGCGCCGCTGACGTCGCCAATGCGCACGGCTTTTTCCAGCATGTCTTCGGCCGGAATGCAGAGCACGCATTCTTTGGTTTTAAGCATGGTTTTAAAAGACAGGTTCCACGGCCCCGTGCACAGCACCAGGCGGCCGTCAAAGTCAATGGGCATCGTCCAGGAAATTGTCATTACGTTGTTTTTATGCCCGTCAAAGGTGCTGATAAGCGTCACGGGCCCCGGCTCCACAAAAAGCAGAGCCTTGGGCAATTTAATTTCTCTGTATGGCATAGACCCTCCGTTTTTTTTATTATAGCACGCACAACACGGCAATTTATGCTAAAGTAAAAAAAACGCAAACGGAGGTAATTATGGCACGCACCATTATCGGCATTTCTCTTAAAAACCGCACTCAAGAGGCCGCCGCCCTGCAGGAGATTTTAACCCGCTTTGGCTGCAGCATTAAAACCCGTATCGGCCTGCACGACGTGGCCGAAGGGCAATGCGCCGCAGGGGGCATTATTTTGCTGGAAGTCATCAGCAAACAGGAAGAAATAGTAAAAGAACTTTCCGCAAAGTTTGACGTTAAAACCATGCAGTTTAATTAACCGATAAAAACCCGCTTTAAAAAGCGGGTTTTTTGTTACAGATTTTTCCACCAATCGTCCGTCTTTGTTTTGCCCGGCTCATAGCGTTGGCCCATGCGCGGCACCGCAAGGCGGACGTTTTGCTCTTGGGCCAAGCGGCTTACTTTTTCAATAGACTCCTTCCACGGGTGCTGGCCCAAATTAAACACACCCCAATGCACGGCAATCATTTCCTTGGCGCCAATATCGCGTGCCGTTTGCACCGCCTGCTGCGGAAATAAATGCATACCGGGCCAGCCTTCGTTCCAGGCGTCTATTTCTATAAACGCCAAATCAAACGGGCCGTATTTTTGGGCGATGCGGCGGTTGAGCTCGGCGCTGTAGCCGCTGTCCCCGCTGATGTAGATTTTGCGTCCGTTTGCCTGCAGCACATAGCCCACCCACAGCGTTTTGTTTTTATCCCCGGGGCGTCGGTTGGAATAGTGCCCCGTTTCAAAGGCGGTAATTTGCAGACCGCCCTCCTGCACGCTTTGGTCCCAGGCCAGCTGGGTGATTTGGCTTTCATTTATGCCCCAGCTTTTAAGCGCCGCACCCACGCCCAAAGGCACAATAAAGCGGGAGGAGGTGTTTTTTAAGGCGCGCATTGTGGCCGCTTCCAAATGGTCATAGTGGTTATGGGTAATAAGCACATAATCCACGGGCGGCAAATCTTTACGCGTTAAAGGGGAAGGAGCATAACGCCCAAACAGCCCCGGCACCGGGGCGGCATTGCCCAACACGGGGTCTATTAAAATGCGTTTTCCGCCCAGTTCTATAAGCAAAGAAGAATGCCCCAGCCAATACACTGCCAACCCTTGCGCGGGAGAAGTAAAATCTTTGCCGCTTAATTTTTGTACGGGCAAGACAGGCACGGGCTCTTTGCAAAAAAGCTGCTTAAGCATGGCCTTTTTGCCGCCGGGCACGCGGTCCATATACACAGACGTATCCGTGCTGGCCACAAACTGCCCGTTTTTAAAATACGGCAAACTGGCGTAAGAAGTCAGTTCTTGCCGGGTGGGGGAAGCGCCCAGCTGACGCCAGGCATATAGGGCCAGCCCGCCGACGGCCAGCAAGATAAAAAGACCTGCCACGCTTAGTACAATTTTAAGTCCGCTCATGCTTTGCCCCGCTTACGCCTCCGCCGCCCGGCACACTGTTATGCAGACGGCAAAAGCGGCTAAAAATATTTTTTTGCTCATACACAAAAACGTGCGCCGTCCAAAAACACGGCGCACGCTATACTGCGTTATTTATCCAAGTCTACCAGTTCGTATTCGCCGTCGCCCATGCCCAGCTCTTTCATATAAGAAAGCTGCCGAAGCCCTTTGCGCGAGAGAATGCGTTCTTTAAGGTCGTGGTTTTCCGCTTCCGGCAAGGCCCATACCATGTCCAAAGAGGCTTTGTCCACGGCGGCCAAATCCGTAGAGGCCAAAATGCCGATGTCGCGCGCTTTTACCGGCGCGGCAGAGGTGCCTGCGCAGTCACAGTCCACCGACATATTGCGCAACACGTTAATATAGGCAATATGCGGGGCAAAATGGTCCACCGTGGCTTTGGCAGACTCTACCATGTTTTCCTGAAAGCGTTCACCGTTGGCGCCCCAGGTGTTTTCCGGCACGCTGCCGTGAATCATGGCCTTGCCAACTTTGCCGTCTGCACAGCCGATGGCAATGTTTTTTAAGGAGCCGCCGTATCCGCCCATGGTGTGGCCTTTAAAGTGCGTCAGCACGAGCATGGAGTCATAATTTAAAATATGCTTGCCCATGGACATTTCTTTAAAGTGTTTGCCGCCTTTAACGGGAAGCATAACGGCACCGTCTTCGTCCATAATATCAACGGGGGAGAAAGTCCAGCCGTTTATTTTCAGCGTTTCGCGGTGCCCTTGAGTGGTTTGACGGGGGCTGTCGTAAAGCACATTGGTTTCCACAATGGTGCTGTTGGGGATTTGCGCCTGCAAATCTTTCACCCATTTGCGCGGCAGAATATTGGGGCCGTGCGGTTCGCCGGTGTGCAGCTTGATGGCCACTTTGCCGGTTAAGTTTTGATTGATTTTGCTGTATATCTTTTTCAAGCCTTCGGCAGACAAATCCCGCGTGAAATACACCACCGCTTTTTTGCCTTGCGCAGGCTCTGGCTGGGGGGCAACTGCCGTATTTTCGGCGGCCGAGCAGGCACACAGCAATGCACAGACCCCCACTAAACCCATCAGTCCGTATTTTTTCATTTTACCGTTCCTCTCTTTATTAAAAAATAGGCCGCAAACGCACACAGCCAAAACACCGCCGCCGCTTGCGCCGTTAAACTAAGCCAAGAGCTTGCACCTCCGGCAAACGGGGTGGCAAACAACAGCTTTTTGCCTAAACTTAAACTCCAACACGCCCACAAACCGCCTGCCGCCGCCAGCCAGGCAAGGGGCGTAAACAGTTTTTGCATTTTTATAAACCACGTTTTTTGACGCAAAGCCGCCAAAAAAGCCTGCCCGTGCAAGCCCGCATGCAGCCCGCACAACACTAGCAGCCAATAAGCACAACCCACGTGAATTTGCCGCCAAAGCATGGCAGAGGCAATTTCCCGCCGGAAGTGTGCCAGCAGCACGCCGGAAACCAACAGCCCCAGCGTGCCCACCCATAAGGCCGCCGCCGTAACGGCCGGCACCCAGCGCCGCCACGGCCACGGGCTGCGCAGGCAGGAGCGGTACCACTGCCAGTTCAAGGCGGCATGCAGAAACACAATCAAAATCCAGCCGTATCCGGCCCACAAGTGCATTCGGTGCCCCGTCCAGCGGCAAGCCAAAGAGGCCAGCAGTAACACGACAAGCAGACCGTCTACGCAGATTTTAAAAATACGTTTTGTATTTGCCATATCAGAACCCTAATTTGGCAAGCCACTCTTCAAGCGCACTTTCCGAAGCGCCGCTTGCTCTCCCCGGGAAGGCGGCCCCTTGTGCCACGGTAACACCGGAAAGTTGTTTTTTTAAATCCCGTTCGCAGTTTTGCATACCGCCGCCGCCATGTGTAAAAAACGGCACCACGGTTTTGCCCTGCAAATTGCTTTGCGCCACAAAAGAGCTTAAAGCCGGGGCATGTGTGCCCCACCAGTTGGGCGAGCCGATAAAGATGACGTCATAGTCCTGCACGGGCGGCAAATTGCCTTTTAAAGCCGGTTTGGCGCCGGAGCGGATTTCCTGCTTGGCCTGGTCCAGCAATGTGCCGTAATCGGACGGATAGGGCGTCTGCGTTTCTATGCGGTACAAGTCGCCGCCCGTTTTTTGGGCAATTTGGCGCGCCACGGCGGCCGTATTGCCCGATTGTGAAAAATAAGCCACCAATACTTTTTTACTCATAGAACTCTCCTGCTTTTGGGGTTGGCTTTGCGCCGGGGACGCAGGCTGCTGCGCCTGTTCGGCAGGGGCCTTGGCACAAGCGGCGCAGGCCACCATGCCCACAAATGTCAAAATCATCATGGTTCTTTTCATTTTATCCTCCTAATGTAAATTACACAACCATTCTACTGTTTGGGGATCTTCATGATTAAGAAATGAACTTGCCGGTTTATCCAAAGCAGCAATTTGATTCATTTCATCATTAGAAAGGGTGAAATCAAAAATATTAAAATTTTCTTTCATACGTTCTTTATGTATAGATTTAGGAATGGACGCCACACCCCGCTGGAAAAGCCAGCGTAACACCACTTGGGCTGGGCTTTTATTATGGTCTGCTGCGATTTTACCCAATACGATATTTCCAAAGAGATTGTTCCTTCCCTCGGCAAAAGGCGCCCATGCCTGAGGCTGCACACCATATTTTTTCATTATTTCTACAGCACCCTTCTGTTGAAAAAAAGGATGATTTTCCACTTGGTTAACGGCAGGGCATATTTCATTATGCAAAATCAAATCTACCAATCTGCCTGGAAAAAAATTACTCACACCAATAGCGCGAATACGTCTCTCTTTATACAGATCTTGCATGGCACGCCATGAACCGTAATAATCGCCAAATGGCTGGTGAATTAAATACAGATCCAGATATTCCAACCCTAATTTTTTTAATGAAAGTTCAAAAGCCTTTTTGGTCTTGTCATAGCCACTGTCGGCAAGCCATAGTTTGCTGGTAACAAAAAGGTCTTCCCTTTTTATACCACTTTCTTTTATGGCTTCTCCTACGGCTTCTTCATTATAATATGAAGCAGCAGTATCTATTAAACGGTACCCTACAGACAAAGCATCTAAAACGCTTTGTTTGCATTGTTTTAGATCTCTTACCTGATATACACCGAAACCTAAAGCCGGCATTTTAACGCCATTATTAAGTGTAAAATCTTGCATATATTCCGCCTCTACTTGTATTCTTCATCTGTTACCGGTTCCAGCCACTCGGCAGCGCCTGTTTGCGGATTGGTTTCCACCGATACATGCACAAACCAGCAGTCCGGCGCGGCACCGTGCCAATGCACCACGTCCGGCGCAATGCGCACTACGTCGCCTTTGCGTAAGATTTGCCTTTCTTTTCCTTTTTCCTGATAGCGGCCTTCTCCGTTTAACACCAGCAAAATCTGGCCGCCCGCGTGTTTGTGCCAATTAGTGCGCGCACCCGGTTCAAAAGTCACATTGCCGATAGGGGCGTTAAACTCGTCGCCGCCCTGGCTGAGCATCGTTAAATACGTGGTGCCCGTAAAATATTTGCTGTAAGGGTTTACGTCCCCTTGTGCAAAGACGGTATCAATGGGAGATTTTTTCATAGTTGTTTTGTCCTCTTTTTGATTTGTTTTGCAATAAGCCCAGCCGGCAACGGCCACCACAACCACCGCCGCCAAGGCGCATAAACGCATATTCATGGGGTTTCTCCTATGTGTTTAGCAGTTTTTGCCTGCCTGATAGGCTTCTTCATACGCGGGCAGTTTTTTTACCTCGCCCGTCAGCCAAGCACCGGTGCCGTAGATGACGCCCTTTTCTTTGGTGCCTTCCAGGCAGTCTTCCGTAAATCCGCGCAGGGTTTCCAACGCGCGGCGCATGTTTCTTTTATCCGTGTCGGCCGCCGTAAGGATAAAGTAAAACTCTTTATTGGTAATTTCGGTGTATCTGGGCACGCAGCGATCAATGAAGGTTTTTAACTGTCCGTCGCAGGAATAGAAATAAACGGGCGTGGCAAACACAATAACGTCGGCTTCCACCATTTTATCTAAAAGCGGCTGCATGTCGTCCTGCTGGACGCATTTGTGCGTATTGTTGCAAATGCCGCAGCCCATGCAGTAGTTGATTTTATAATCGCGCAGAAAGATTTTTTCGGCTTGGTGACCGGCTTCCTTGGCGCCGGCCAAAAAGCGGTCACACAATAAATCGGAATTGCCGCCGCGGCGCGGGCTGGCAGAAATAATTAATACTTTTTTGCTCATTTGTTTTTCCTCTTACCCAATAATTCTTTTTCACAAGCTATAATGCGTTCTTCGTAAACGTTGATTTTATAGTTTAAACGCTCCAGCGTTTTTTGCATTTCGTCCAGGCGTGTTTTTAATTTGTCTCTTTCGGCAATCAGCAAATTTTTGCGCTTTTGCAGCGTGCGGTTGCCTTTT
>CALUQA010000049.1 GCA_944322775.1 uncultured Elusimicrobiales bacterium | reverse complement strand
CCGGCCAACGCGAAGCCGTAGACTATTTGCTTAAAAACGGAGCCGACGCCACGGCCAAAGACGATTTGGGCAAAACGGCCCTTATGCATGCCATGGCCGCCAACGACCGCCGCTTGACGGAAACGTTGCTCAGCCTCAACACCCGTGCCATCAATTTGCCCGACAATATGGGCAACACTCCGCTTATCTATGCCGCCCAAAACGGCAGCACGGACAATATCCGCGTCCTTTTAAAATATAAAGTGGACCCGGATTATCAAAACCCAGCCAACGGTACCTCTGCCTTAAGCGCAGCCGCCGCTGCCGGCCAGGAAAAGGCCGCCCAAATGTTGGTTTCCGAAGGGGCTGACATTAATTTGAAAGATAAAGAAGGCCGCACCGCCCTGTTTTATGCCGCCGAAAACGGACAAACGGCATTAATCCGCCAATTGGTCCTCATGGGTGCCAACCCCAATGAAACGGACGTGTATGGTAAAAATGTATTTATTGCCGCCGCCGAAGGGCAAAGCATTCCGGCCATGCAGCAATTGGTAAGAGAAGGCTTCTCCATCAACTCGGCCGATGCCAATGGCAAAACGGCCCTTATGTATACCACCGCCAAAGGCACGGAAGCCTTGGAATGGCTTATTGAAAACGGAGCCGACTTAAACCTGCAGGACAACAACGGCAACACCGCTTTAATGCATGCCCTCAAAAACTTAAACGAAAAAGCCGCTTTAGTGCTGGTTAAAAACGATGTAGATTTAACGGCCGTCAACAAAGAAGGCAAAGACGCTTTTGCCTTGGCGGCAGACTTAATGCCGCAATCGCCGGTAATGACGGTGCTGCAGGTTAAAAAACATACGGTACTGCAGGACCAGTTAAAAGCACGCGCCGCCGCACAGGCCTTAGCCAATGAAGAGCAGGCCAAACTGCGCGCACAAGCTGCGGCTGTTGCCCAAGAGAAATTGGAAGAAGTACAGGCCCTTGAGGAGCAATTAAGAGAACAAGAAGCCCTTATTCAGCAATTGCAGCAGGAAGAACTGGCCAAAAAGCGCGAAGAAATCCGCGCCCAAGTGGAACAGGAAATGCTGCAAAAAGACGATGAATTGCAACAACTGCAAAAGCAACTGGAAGAAGCCAAAGCTCAGCGCGAGGCTGAAATCCAAGCACAGGTAGATGCCCGTCTGCAGAGAGCCAATACCGCTATTGATACGGCGGCAGACACCGCACATGAAGCCTTGCAGCCTTCCGTATTGAAAAAATAAGATAACCTATATCTTTTAACCCGCGCTTTAAAAGCGCGGGTTTTTTATTGCACATATAACGTGTCCATAGGCTGCTGAACATTTTCTACGGACGCAAAGACCCTGCCTGTGCCTTATTGCACATAAAAAACCCCGAACAAATGTTCGGGGAAAAACTTTTTTATTTTTTCAATTTACACCAATTTAAGAAATGGTGCCATTGGTCGTACAAGTTTTCCGCTTCTTCGGCGTCCATGTGCGGCTCTATGGGGGGCAACAGACGTAAGGTTTCCCAGGCGGAAGTGTCCAGCCCGGCCCGCTGCGCCGCCCAAAGCCCTGCACCAACTGCAGTGCTTTCCGCTTCGGAACAAGGCAGCAGACGCGTCTGCAAAATGTCGGCCTGTTTGCGCAGCAGACTGCGGCACTTGGAAAGACCGCCGGTCACTTTGATTTCGCCGCTCTTTACGCCAAAACGTTCGGCATAAAAAACAATATCGGCAAGCAAAAAGGCCATTGCGTTGACCAGCCCGCACACAACATCTGCCTTTTTGGTAGAGGGGGATAAACCCGCCAGCACCGGCGTGAGTGTGAAATCCCAATACGGGGCGCCCAAACCGCCCAAGGCCGGCAACACCCAAGCCGGTATGCGGGAAGCCTCACACAAGGCGTCAACTTCGTCCATGGAAAAAGAAAATCCAATCTCGCTCAGCCACGCAAAGGCTGTGCCGCAGGCATTGACGGGGCCTTCCAGCAAATATTCACACCCGGTCCCGGCAGACGCCACGCCCACCGAGGTAAGCAACCCCGGCAAAATATGCCGCTGCGCACCGGTATTGCGCATAAAAAACGCCCCCGTGCCATAGTTAATGCAAGAACTGCCGCTGACTACCCGCAACGAATGCAAGGCCGCCTGCTGGTCACCCACGCACACGTTGACGGGAATAGAAGCTCCCTCATATTCAAACGTGCCGTAATCGTCGGCCGTGCGCTTAATTTGCGGCAGCCAGGCGCGCTGCAGGCCAAAGGCGTCCAGCAATTGGGGCTCCCAATTAAGCGTCGCTATATTAAAAAGCAATGTACGCTGGGCAAGCGTCGGGTCGCAAGCGAACACCTTGCCGCCCGTTAAATGCCATATGATATAAGAAGCCACCGGTCCCACACATAAACGCCCGTCATCAGCCGCCTGAGCTACCTGGGGCACGTGCTGCAAGGTCCAGGCAATTTTAGCCGCGGAATAAAAAGGGGTTTTGTAAAGGCCAGTCAGCTGGTGCACCGTTTCCTGCGGCACCTCGGCCTGCTGGGCCTGGGCGGCGGCACGGCCGTCCTGCCAGCTTAAGGCGGGGGCTAAGGGACGACCGGTCATGCGGTCCCAAAATACCACGGTGGAACGCTGGCTGGCCACGGCAATGGCGGCGGCATTGGCAGGCCCTATTTGGGCCAAAAGTCCATACAGCGCGTCCAACTGCCCCGTAAGCAGTTCCCACGCGTCAAACTCCGCCAGCCCTTCGGCGGGGCGGCGCGTTTCCACCGCGTGGCTGACGCGGGCGGCAATATGCCCCTTTTCGTCAATGGCCAACGCGCGGGAAGAAGAACTGCCTTGGTCCAGCGCAATAATATATTTAGCGTTCATCTTTATACCATGTATTATTTTTTAACAGCACATAGGCGGCTTTGTCCAAAGAAAGCAGGGTATCTTCCGCCGCGGCAACATCAAAATTGTCCGAAAGTTTTTCTTCCGACAAAATCTCTTTGCGGGTATGGCGTATGGCGCCGTCTTTGGTAATCAGGCCGATGTTGACCCCTTCCGACACGAGGGCCACGCGTTTGTCGCTGTTACGCGTGTCAAACATATCGCGTCCCAAGGCGGTATAAGGCACATTCAAGCCTGCCATATTGTAGATAGTGGGCACCAAATCTAATTGCGATACCACATAATCCACCGTGCGCGGTTTTAACAATTTGGGCGCATAAAACACCAGCGGAATGCGGAATTTGTTATACAAAGAGTCTATATCCGGTCCGCCGGACGTATGGTCCGCCACGAAGATAAAGACGGTATTGTCAAACCAGCCTTCTTCTTTGGCGCGTTTTAAAAGCTCGCCAATGGACCAATCCGCAAAATAGAGCGTATTTTTAAAACCGTCGTCCCACGTGTCGCCTTTATATTTGTCAAACTGTTCCAGCGTGCGGGCAAAAGGCGCATGCGTAATGCCGGTAAACACCATGCCCATAAAATTGCGGGTTTTGCGCGCTTTTACCTGTTCGGCGCCGAACATCAGCCCGTCATAGTCGTAGCCGAAAGGCGCATTGTCAATATAAGGCAGCAACTCTTTCATGTCTTCATTGCCAAAGCTGCCTTGCGCCCCCAAATAAGAAGCCAACGAGCAAAGGCGGTACGAGTCCCGGTTGGAAGTTTGGGCAAAAAAGGTGCTCCAGCCATTGTCTGCCAAGGCCCCGGGCAGGCGAAAGAAGCTGGTCAGCTCCAGCCCGTAGCCAAACATGGGCAGCCCCGGCACCAACGGCACGCCGGCCAATACGCCGGCAAAACCAAACATACTGCGCAGGCCCACGGCATAGGCATTGGTAAAGTTCACCCCGTCGTGCACTATTTGGTCAAACACGGGCGTTACGCCAAAGTGATTGCCGGAAAGTGCGTCCACATAATACGGGTGCCAACCCTCCAGCAAAACGATAAAGAAATTGATGTCTTTTTTCTCACGCGGGGTTTTGGGCTGACGCATAAGCGGATAGTGTTCGTCCGGCACCATTTCCTCGGGGGCGATTAATATTTTTTGCGCGTTGGCAATGGCCTTGTCGGCGGGTTAGTCGTTTTGAATGTCCTCCGAGCTTTTGCGCCCCTCCTGATAGGCCGTAAACACCCCGTTTAGCGTAAGGGCCGCGGCGGCGGGGGAAGAAGCATACTGATATACATCGGCAATGCCAATGGGTTTGCCAAAGCCCAAATGGCCGCGGATACCCAACACAATAAACACCACGCAGACCAGCAGTTTTAAACTTTCGCCCTTTAAATAATACGGGTCAAACACATAGCGGTATTTAAAAATTTTATGCACAAACACGGCCACCACGCCCAGCAAAAACAATAGCAGCAACAGCGGCAAAAGCGCCTTGGTGAACATATAGGTCAAAATATATCCCCAGTCGGCCGACACCTGCAAAATTTCTTCGGCAATGTGGCGCTTTACGTAAGGGAAATAAATCAGGTCCGCCACCAAAAAGCCGGCCATGACCATCAGCTCAAAGGCCATAAAAAGCACGCAGTATTTTACATAACGCACGGAGTTGACCGGCAGGTTGAACAGCAGAATAACCGGCCCGATAAAAAGCGCAATGACGGCCAAGTCAAACCGAATGCCGTTAAAG
>CALUQA010000048.1 GCA_944322775.1 uncultured Elusimicrobiales bacterium | reverse complement strand
CATGCCGCATTTGTTGAGTTGGTCTTTAATGGAAAACGTCAGCGCTTCCAGCAGTTCCTGCATTTCGTCATATTTAAAAGCAAAAGGTTCCGTGCGTTCGGCCGGCTCCCACACAAAAGATTGTTCTTTAAACGGCGCGCTGACAAAGGTGTATTCCCCTTTGCGGTTTAAGGAAGCGCACACGCCGTCAAACACCAGGCCATCGCCGCCGCCCAACAAGTTAAGCGACAAAAGCGGCGCGCCGGCTTTTTTAGCCGCTTTTTTAAGGTTTTCAATACGCGCGGGTGTTTCACCGCGGCGGTACACAATGGCACAGGGGTTAAGCACCACATCGGCGTCTTCAAAATTTTTATACTGCGCCATATCTCCCGGGCAAATCATTACGTTTTGGCCCTGAAACTGCACCGTTTCGTAATCAAAAATTTTGGTTATCTTTCCTTTATAAATAAAGGCAAAGGCACTGGCGGGCTGTTTGTCCAAATAGTCCACATACCCCAGCACGCAGGCAATGTCTTTGGTATATTTGGCAATTTCTTTTAAAGCGTCCAGGTTTTGTTTGATGATGCGTTTGTCTTCAAACAAATCATACAGCGGGCAGCCGGTAAGGGCGGCCTCCGGCAGCAGCACCAAATCCGCCTGAGGGGCGGCCGTCTTAAGCAGACGGATAATGTTTTCGGCGTTGGCCGCAATATCGGCCGAACGCGGGTTAAAAGAAGATGCGTATATTTTCATAAATATCCTTTATATATATTTTACTATTTTGTTTGTGTGGAAATACTGGCTTTTCTTTCTAACCCTAAATTTCGTTTTACCGGCCGCGCACGGTTTTATATAAAGGAAGAAGCCGTACAAATATGAAAGGAGGATCGCATGAAAAAATTAGCCGTATTGTTTGCTTTAGTCTTTTTGGCGGGGCCGGCTTTTGCCGCCTCCGGCGTGTTGAAACTGTCTTTGTGGGACCGCGCCGCCATTGCCATACCCAACAACATTGACGATGTGAAAGGGCTGGAACTGGGCATCGGCTCCACTGCAGACAACTTTATGGGGGTGCAGTTTGATTTGCTCTATGCCAACGCGCACGAAAAAACCGTGGGCTTAAGCCATGCGTTGGTGGACTTTGCCAACCATATGACCGGTGTGCAGGGCGGCTTTTTGACCAAAGCCAACTATGTGCAGGGCGTGCAATGGGGTACCATCAACCTGACCCTGGAAGAAATGACGGGCTTGCAATGGGGATTCTATAACCAGGCCGAATCCGTCAACGGGGTACAGCTGGGGTTTGTCAACTACGCCAAAAACATTCACGGTTTGCAGCTGGGCGTGCTGAACATTGCCGAAAACGGCTGGCTGCCCGCCATGGTAATTGTAAACGGACGTTTCTAATTTTGCTTTCCGCAAAAAACGGACGCTTTGCGGCGTCCGTTTTTTTTGCAAAATTTTTTGCCGCAAAGGCGGAAAAAAGTTACAATAAAAAGGTCTTTATTTTAACAAAGGAGAAGGCATACATGAAAAAACTAGTCCTCACGCTTGCGCTGGCTGTGGCCGCTTTGCCGGCGATGGCTTATGGAAGCTCCAACATTAAAGTTTCTTTGTGGGACCGCATTGCCGCGGCCGCACCCAACAATAACATTGACGAAATCAACGGCTTGGATATTGGTATCGGCTCTACGGCTGAACATGTGTCCGGCGTGCAGCTTGATTTCATCTACGCCAACACCAAAAACGATTTCATCGGCGTACAAGGGGCCTGGATTTTGGCCGTTACGCCGGAATTTAAAGGCTGGCAATCCGCTTTGCTCAGCATGTCCGACCAGTTCATCGGCTTGCAGTCCGGTTTTGTAAACTACAACAAATACAACTTCACCGGCGTGCAATGGGGTTTGGTCAACATTACCGACTCTTTTAAAGGCGCCCAATTGGGTTTTGTCAACTATGCCAAATCCGTAAACGGTTTGCAGTTCGGCTTTGTCAACTATACCGAAAACATTTACGGCTTGCAGGTGGGCTTGCTCAACATTGCCCGCAACGGCTGGCTGCCCGCCATGGTCATTGTCAACGGCCGCTTCTAAACGAAAGCTGTTTTTTAAACCGCGCCCGCAAGGCGCGGTTTTTTTTGCTATAATATCTGTAAGTTTATGACCGGCAGGGCGCAACCTGGTTGCAAATCAAAGTCCTTCCCTTCATAAACCCGGGCGAAAGCCGCCGGGGAATCCCCTTCCCTAATTTTGGCCTAGCCTCACAAGGAGAGTATAATGAGCAACGTATCCATGAAGTCCATGTTGGAAGCGGGCGTACACTTCGGTCACCAGACCTCCCGCTGGAACCCCAAAATGAGCCGCTTTATTTTCGGCGAACGCAACGGGGTGCACATCTTAGATTTACAAAAAACCGCCAAAGAACTTAAAAAAGCCTGCGCTTTTGTAAAAGAAGAAGCCAAAAAAGGCTCCAAATTTTTGTTTGTCGGCACCAAGAAACAAGCCCAGGAAGCCATTGCCGCTGAAGCCCAGCGCGCCGGTGCTTACTGCATTCACGAAAAATGGTTGGGCGGTACGCTGACCAACTTCCAAACGGTCAAAAAATCCATTGAACGCATGAACGAATTGGAAAAATGGGAAGCTTCCGGCGTGTTTAAAGCCATCTCCAAAAAAGAAGCCAGCCGCTTGAGCAAAGAACTCAACCGCTTGCAGAAACTTTTGGGCGGCATTCGCGATATGAAAGTATTGCCGGACGTAGTGTTTGTGATTGACCCGGTGGACACCGCCGGTGCCGTGCGCGAATCCCACGTGTTGGGCATTCCCGTGGTAGCCGTCTGCGACACCAACTGCGACCCCGATTTGATTGACGTGCCCGTGCCGGGCAACGACGATGCGGCCCGCTCCATTAAACTGTTCTGCG
>CALUQA010000047.1 GCA_944322775.1 uncultured Elusimicrobiales bacterium | reverse complement strand
GGCAAACGGGCCGAGGCGGCCAAATCGGCCAATGCGCGTTTGCAGGCTTTGGCGCAGGAAAAACTGTCCACCCAGGCCAAACTGTCCACCGAGCGCGACACCCTGGCCCAGCTGGAAACGGACGAATACAAATTGCGCCAGTCGGTAGAAGCGCTTAAAAAAGAATACAGCGACAAGATGAACGCGCTGAACGCCAACAAAAAACAGCTTTCCGAACTCAATATTAAACAAAACGATTTGGAAAACGCCCTGGCCAATGCCCGCCGCCAGCGCACCACGGTGGTGAACAACCTGTTTGAAAGCTGGAACATCACGCCGGAAGAAGCGCAGATGAACTTTGGCGACAAACAGGTGGACTATGAACGCGTCAAAATGATTCGCAAACGCATTGAAAATATGGGCGCCGTCAATATGACCGCGCCGGAAGAGTATGACGCCTTGACCGAGCGGCACAACTTCCTCAAGAGCCAAATCAACGATTTGGACGAAGCCAAAAAAGATTTGCGCTCCGCCATACACAAAATCAACGTCACCACGCGCGACAATTTTAAATATACCTTTGAACAGGTCAAAATGCACTTTAAAAACATTTACCAAACGCTTTTCCGTGGCGGTGAATGTGACTTGGTGCTTACCGACCCGGAAAACCTGCTGGAAACGGGCATAGAAATTTATGCCCAGCCTCCCGGCAAAAAGCTGCTCAATATTTCCTCCATGTCCGGCGGCGAAAAGACGCTTACGGCGCTGTCTTTGCTGTTTGCTTTCTTTACGCATAATCCGGCCGCGGTCTGTATTATGGACGAAGCCGACGCCGCACTGAACGAAGACAATGTGGAGCGCTTTGTAAACCTGATTAAAGAGTTTTCCAACACCACGCAGTTCATCGTGGTCACCCACAACAAACGCACGATGGAATCGGCCCGCCGCCTCTATGGTATTACTATGGAAGAAAGCGGGGTGTCTAAGGTGCTTTCCGTCAACTTGGCCGACCGCGGCAATGCCGCCAAGAAAGAAGAAATAGAGGCCTTGGCGGTATCCTGATGAAATACGGCGTTCTTTCGGATATTCACGGCAATTTGGAAGCCTTTGACGCCGCCTTGGCGCGTTTAAAGGCCGAAGGTGCCGAAAAATATATTTTTTGCGGCGACCTGATAGGCTACGGCCCCGACCCCGAAAAATGCGTGCAAAAATACATGCAGCTGCAAAACAAGGGTTTGGCCGTGGGGGTGCTTGGCAACCACGATGCCGTGTTTTCTCACCCGGAACTGCGGGAATATTTTAATTTTGATGCCTTGCGCTCTTTGGACTGGAGCGAAAAGCAGATGAATAAAAAAACGGTAGGGAATGTGTCTTTTCTGCCGGAAATTGTCCATGGCAAAAATTTTACCGCCGTGCACGGCACGCCCATGGACCCGATAAAAGAATATTTTGCCAGCTGCCAGCAATACCGCGCGGCCTATAATTTGTGGAAGGGACAAGTGCTTTTTGTGGGGCACACTCATTTGGCTTTTTATATGGCTGGGGACGAAAATATTTGCCACGTTACTGTGGTACACCAGGACGCGCAAGTGTCGCTTCATTCCTTTTTGCGTTATGTAATTAACCCCGGTACCGTGGGCAAACCGCGCGATAATGACACGCGGGCCGCTTTTGGCTTGTGGGACAGCACGGCAAACACCTTCCATTTTATACGGGAGCCGTATGATTACGCCCAAACGCAGGAAAAAATGCGCAAGGCCGGCTTGCCCGCCTTTTTGGTGGACAGTTTGGCTTTGGGCATGTAAGTTTGGCTTTCAGACACTAGCCCCGAAAGGGGCTTTTTTTATGGACAGATAAAAGAATGACCGAACAGCGGCGGGGGTGTGGTATTGGGCTTCTTCCAGCCGGCAACGGCACGGCAACGCGCCTGCAAGGAAGCAATAAAAAACCCACTCTTTCGAGTGGGTATCGTTTCAAATGGTGGACCCGACAAGGATCGAACTTGCGACCTCCTGCATGCCATGCAGGCGCTCTCCCAGCTGAGCTACGGGCCCGTCTTATGTATATAGTATAGCAATTTTTTATTTTTTTGTGAAGCGTTTTATTTTTCGCTTACTTTTCCGTCGACAGCCAATATTTTTTCCGCTTCGGCCATTACGCGCTCGGGGCGTATGGCACTTAAACATTGGTTGCTTTCAAACAGCGGGCAGCGGCTCATCCAGTCTTCAAAAATGCACATGCAGTCGCGGCAGTTTCCTGCCCGCAGATTGACGTTGCGCGCATAGGCCAAATAGGGCATGGGGGACGGACCAAACATCACAATGCTTTGCACATCTGTTAAGTTGGCCAGATGGGCCATGCCGCTTTCCCCGTCTATATGCAAAAGCGAATGCTGCAAAACATAAGGTAAATCGGCCACTTGGGTTTTGCCTACCAGGCAAATATCGGCAAAATCAAAAGGAACGCTGTTGTTTCCGCCCAGCTGCACAATGCGCAGCTGCGGAAAGCGTTTTTTAAACAGCAAAGCAAATTTTTCCCAATGGGCACGGGGCCAGCAGCGGGTGGCGTGGCGGCCGTGCAAATCGGTATTGTTATTGGTGCCGTCGTGAATGGTGATATAGGGCACGCCCAATAGCCCCAGGCGGCTTAAAACTTCCTTGGTTTTGTTTTCTTGTAAGGCTATGGGGGCGCGGTCGTTTTGCCCCACGGGTATGCCGGTTGTCAGGCCCATGTTGGCCACGCGGGAAGAGCCGTACTGCACGGAAATTTGCGCCCACAGTCCGTCCAAATGCGGGGTATTGCTAATGACCACCTGCAATTTTTTTTGCAGGGCCAGGGCGGCGTTAAAATCGTTTATCCATTGCGGGGCCAACTGCTGCAGGCGGGGTAAATCGTAATGGTCAAAATTAAAAGCATGGCAGCCCGATATCACCAAATCATATTCCTGCGGGTCGTATTTGCGCGAAACGAACCCGTCAATAATTCCGTCCGAAAATACCATGCGCACGGTGGCCTCGTTGTCATAGCAAAAATAAATAAGCGCGGTGGGGAACTTTTCCCGCAAACGGCAGACAAACAGGCGTGCCATGCATACATCACCAATGCCGCCGCGCACGTGTACCAAAAGTTTCAGTTTCCCGCCGGGTTTCGGTACGGGCTTTTTAAACAAACGTCTTGCCAACAGGCGTGTTTGTTTTTTTAGCGCTCTGCGCTTTTGGCGCAAGGTTTGCGCCCAGCGCACGGAAGGACTGTCCTTACCATACAAACCGGCCAGTTCTTGCAGTTGCAAAAGCGCTAAATCAAATTGGTTTTCTCTCAGGCTCATATTTACCCGGGCGGATAATAAATTTATGCTACAATTGTATCATATTACGCCTATACTAGAGGACGCATATGACCAAAAAAAACGCGATTTTCTTTTCCTGCAACGAACGTTTTTTGTTCACGCTGGCGGTGGCTTTGCTTAGCTTAAAAGACCATAATGCCAAATTGCTGGAAAACACGGACGTGCTGATTTATCAGCAAGGGTTTACGGAAGAAGACAAACAATTTATTAACCGCATTTTGCCCTGCAAATTTACCGATTATAAATTTGCCGTGGAAACGGATTTTAACAATATAAACTTTAAGCATTTTACGCAGCTTACTTTTGCCCGCTATGAAATTTTTGACCTGCTGGACACCTATGCCAAAGTGCTTTATATAGACGTGGACGTGATGATTAACGGCGACCTTTCCTATATTTTTGACAACTTCGGCTCCAAGGGTGGGGTGGCCATGTGCAAAGACACGCAAAAAGGGCTGACGCTGATTACCAAAAATTTTGTCAAACCCCTGCCCCAGTACGATATGACGGTGCCCTGCTATAATGCCGGCGTAACGCTTTATACAGACGGCATTCCGCACCGCAAAGAGCTGCGCATGTGGTGCTATAACAAAACGGCCGAATGGCTGGAAAATTTGGTCTGCCCCGACCAAGGGGTGGTCAATGTGATGTTGCAAGAGTTTCACGTCCCCATAGAAGTGCTGCCCGACATTTGCAACTGTCTGCCGTCTAACCCCAAGTATTTGGACAAAGACCGCAAAGACGTGCTGATTTATCACTGCGCCGGCGGCGGCGTGCGCTTTTGGACGTACACCTACAATGCTCCCTGGCAAAAATATTACAAACAATATTTGGCCATGGGCGGCAAACCGCATACGGACAAAGAACATGCCTGGCTGAAGTTCATTAAAAAACACAATCTGCAGCGCTTTGATTTCTTTGAACGCTCGCCCGACCCGCAAATGCACCCGGCCCGCTTTTTAAAATATGCCTTGGCGTGGCCGTATAAATACCTGCGGCGCAAACTGCGCGCTTAATTTGACAAACAAAAACCCCGGTTTTGCCCGGGGTTTTATTTTGGGTTGAAGAACTTTAGGTTTCAAACTGCAGATATCCCCAAAAACAGCACAAGAGGTCGGTTGACGCGAGAGGGAGATTTTTTATACTTTTTAGGAAGAACAATGTGTTTTAGCCGACGTGAATAACAAAGCGTCGGCGCGGCCGAGAAAAAAACGGCCGGGAAGGCATTTTTAGGCAGACCGGTCTGGAGGAGTTGGCCCGCAGACCGAAAGGGGAAAATATGAAAAAAATATTAGTTATGGGCGGTGCCGGTTACATCGGCTCTCATGCCGTTAAACATTTGACGGAAAAAGGATACGACTGTGTAGTGGCGGACAATTTGGTCTACGGCCACCGCGAAGCCGTGCCCGAACACGTGCCTTTTGAAAAGGCAGACTTGGCCCAGCCGGCTTCTTTAGACGCGGTGTTTGAAAAGTATGACTTTGAAGCCGTTTTGCATTTTGCCGCTTATGCCTATGTGGGGGAAAGCGTCACCGACCCGCAAAAATATTATCAAAATAATGTAGCCGGCACGCTGAACCTGCTGGCCGCCATGAGAAAACACAACGTAAATAAAATTGTTTTTTCCAGCACGTGTGCCACCTATGGCGAACCTAAATATACGCCCATTGACGAAAAACACCCGCAAAACCCCATCAACCCCTATGGCCGCACTAAACTGATGATAGAACAGGTGTTTGCCGATTATGCACGCGCTTATGGTTTAAAGTACGCCGCTTTGCGCTATTTTAATGCCGCAGGAGCGGCGGCGGACGGCTCTATCGGGGAGTCTCACACGCCGGAAACCCATTTAATCCCGCTGGTGCTGCAAGCCATACAGGGCAAGCGGCCGTGCATTAAAATTTTTGGTAACGACTATCCCACGCCCGACGGCACTTGTTTGCGTGACTATATTCACGTGGAAGACCTGGCCGAAGCACATCGCCTGGCTTTGGAAAAGCTGGACACGTTCAGCGGATATGTCAATTTGGGCACGGGGGTGAAAACCTCGGTGAAAGACATTATTGCCGCGGCCGAAAAAGTGACCGGCAAAAAATGCCCCGTGCAGGACGCCCCGCGCCGCGCCGGAGATCCGGCCGAACTGTATGCCGCCGCCCATGGCCCTGCCGAAACAGTGCTGGGCTGGAAACCGCGTTATATGCACATAGAAGACATTATCGCCACGGCCTGGAAATGGGAAGAAAATAAACGCTACTAATTTTTAATGCCTCTTCTGCGTGGGGCGGCTGCCCTGCGGAAGAGGCATTTGTTATTTATGCACAAAGTAAAAAATCTGGTGGTCGGCGCCGGCCTTTCGGGGGCAGTGCTGGCAGAGCGCATAGCCACACAACTGAAAGAAGAAGTGTTGGTCATAGACCGGCGCGCCCATGTGGCCGGCAATGTTTATGACTTTAAACACGCCTGCGGTATTACGGTACAGCGCTATGGGCCGCATATTTTTCGCACCGACAATAAACAAATTTGGGATTATTTAAGCACCTTTACCGCTTGGCATAAATTTTGTTTGCATGTAAGTGCCTGGGTAGACGGGCGCTATATTGTCCTTCCGTTTAATTTGCATACGCTTTACCAAGTGTTTGCCGCAGACAAAGCCGCTCAACTGGAAAAGAAACTCTTGGCTGTTTTTGGTCTGGGGGCCAAAGTGCCCGTGCTGCAGATGCAGTCTAACCCGGACGAAGACTTGCGCCTGTTGGGCCAATACGTTTACGAAAAGATATTTGCCAATTACACGCGTAAGCAATGGGGCAAACCCGCCCAAGAGGTAGACCCTGCCGTGCTGGCCCGTGTGCCCGTGCACATCAGCCGCGACGACGGCTATTTTCAGGAAGCATACCAAGCCATTCCCGCCCGTGGCTATACGCATATGGTGGAAAATATGCTCCGCCACCCGCTTATTACCGTGCAGTTAAACACATCGTTTGAACAGATAAAAAACAACATTGCCTATGAGCGTTTGTTTTATACGGGGCCGATTGATGCATTTTTTGACTGCCGCTTTGGCCCACTGCCTTACCGCAGTTTGCGCTTTGAAATTGAACAGAAAAATACGGAATATTTCCAGCCCACGGCGGTGGTCAATTATCCCAATGATTTTGCCTTTACGCGTGTGTGCGAACATAAATATTTTTTAGACGAAAAAGCCCCCGTTACCGTGGTGTCTTTTGAATATCCGCAGGCGTTTAAACCGGGGGAAAACGAACCTTATTATCCCATCAATAACCCGCAGACGGACGCTTTATACCAACAATATGCCAAAGAAGCGGCCCAACTGCCCGGCGTTTATTTTTACGGGCGTTTGGGCGGCTATAAATATTACAGCATGGAGCAAGCCGTGGCGGCCGCGCTGGATTTGTTTGAAAAAATAAAATCCGGCAAGAAATAAGGCTTTTTGTTGTTTATTGCCCCCGGCTTAAACGGGGGCTTTTTTATGGGTGTTTGTTGCGTGCGGGCAGCCAAAGGGCTTACAAGCGGCGGGAAATTTCGTTTTGCCAGTTTGGGGAACATAAAAAGCCCCGGTTGCCCGGGGCTTTTGCCATGCAAGTTAAATATATACTTCCAGCAGTTTTGCCTGCTCTGCAGATAAGGTACAGTCTGCACATTGGGCCGGCACCAAAACGGTTTCCCCGGCCGGAAGCGGCAACGTGTAGCCGTTGCATTCCAACTGGGCTTGCCCTCTGGCACACATATACACCACAAAGCTTTTTTGTTCTTTTAAGTTGCGTTGTATTTTGCCTTGCAGTTCAATAACGTTGACCGTAAAGAACGGACACTGCGCCGCCACAACCGGTTGGTTGAGTTTGGCAATGTAATGAGTGCGGGCGTCGGTAAGCACTTCAAAGTTAATGGCGTCCAAGGCCTGTTCTGTGTGCAATTGACGTTCTTTGCCGTCGGGCCCTTTGCGGTGATAGTCATAAATGCGGTAGGTAATGTCCGAGGTTTGCTGCACTTCCGCCACCACAATGCCTGCCCCAATGGCATGCACGCGGCCCGCCGGGATAAAAAAGCTGTCCCCCGCGGCCACTTCGTAAGAGCCCAAGCGGTTGATAATTTCGCCGCTTTGCACCAAGGCGGGGTATTCTTCTTTGGTGGTTTCTTCTTTAAATCCGCTTAACAGCTTGGCGCCCGGGTCTGCCTGCAACACATACCACATTTCCGTTTTGCCGAAACTGCCGTGGCGGGCACGGGCCAACTCGTCACCGGGGTGAACCTGGACGAACAAATCTTTGGCGGCGTCAATAAACTTAAACAAAAGCGGAAAGTCGTTGCCGGTTTTGGCGCACACTTTTTCGCCCAGCAGTTCCGGGCCGAAATATTTGCACAGGGCGTCCAAATCTTTGCCGGCCAGCGGACCGTTTTTGGCCACCGACACATTGCCCTTTACGGCAGAAAGCTCCCAGCTTTCTCCCGTGCCTTCCGGCGCCAGGGTTTTGCGCAGTTGGTCGCGCAGTTTGTTGCCGCCCCAAATGGTTTGTTTAAAAATCGGACGAAATTTCAGCGGATATAGATTCATTTGATTTCCCTTTTTTTCTTGTCAATTTCGTTAAGTGCAAAAGAATAAGCGCCAATGGCCACTGCGCGGCTGGTGCCCAGTTTGGAAAGCGTAATGCCCACTTTTTTGTCTTTGTTATAAACGGCTTGTTTATTGCTGTGGGGAATCTTGACCAGCGTGGTGCCGCCCTGATAGAACTGCTCAGCTTGGGCCGGGTCGGTCAAGTCATAAGCTTTGGAGGGCGTGCGCGGTACGGTGCCGCCATTGTCGTAGCGTTGCAGGGTGCCGTTCATTTCTTTCAGCAGTGCCGGCATGAACCATTTATGCGCCGCCGCCACACCGCCGCCCAGCACAATCAATCCGTCCACCACGGTGCTGACGTTGGCAATTTGGTTGCCCAAAATGTCGCCAAATTCGGCAAAGGCTTCTTGGGCGGCCTTTTGATCGCCTTGCTTGGTGCCGTCGGCAATTTGGCAAATGTCTTTGGGTTCCAGCGGTGTTTTATCGCCGGAAAGCAAACGGTAGCTGCGTTTAATGGCGCGTATGGCGGCGCCTTCTTCGGAGAAGGCTTCCGGATAGCGTTTGTTACGGATTACCCATATTTCGGCCGCGGCGCCGTTGTCGCCCATAAAAAGTTCGCCGTTTCTTACAATACCGCCGCCGGTGCCGGTGCCCAGCGTGACGCCAAACAAATTGTGATAGCGGCGCGGGCTGCCCAGCTGGGCAAAGTGTTCATTGACGGCGGGCAATGCGCCGGCAAAGGCTTCGCCATAGGCAAATAAATCGCCGTCGTTATTGATAAAAACGGGCAGTTTAAATTTTTCATGCAAGTAGGGCCCTAACGCTACGCCCCCGCGGAAAGAAGGGAAATTGGGCAAATCGCCAATAACGCCGTTGGCATAATCGGCCGGACCGGGAAAAGCAAAACTGATGGCCACCGGTTTATGCGGGGCCACTTTGATAATTTCTTCAAACCCGCGGACGATGTTGGCCAGGCATTTGTCCAAATCGTCGGCTTGGGTGGGAATGGTAATCGGGTCTACCGTTTCTTTATTGGCGCGCATGGCGCTGAAAACCAAATTGGTGCCGCCCGCATCCAGCGTGAGCACGGTGCGGATATCGTTATTGTACGAAAGATTTCTCATGATTTCTCCCTGATATACGGCCTTGTACGTCGATAATTTTATACTAACACTTTCCCCTGGCCCTGTCAACGCGTACGGCAATGATGGACAATGCGCAAAAAACAGGCAACAAAAAACCCGCGGTTTGCACCGCGGGTTTGGGGCTTAAAAAGACTTATTTTTTGGAGCCTCTTTCAAACGTAAGCGTGTAGGTAATCATGTCCGTCACGTCGGCCGGGCCGAAGTATTGAATCGGACCGGGGAACATGTAGCATTCGCCCATGGCCCACGCTTCACGCTGTTTGGCAAACTGTTTAAACGGTTCGCCGTCCAGTTCCACCAAGGCTTTGCGGATAACCGGTTTTTCTTTGCCTTTGCGGCGTTCAATGTTCATCATCATCGTCAAAGGCACGCCGCCGCATTCCCATTTTTGGGGTTTGCGCACCAGTTTGCGCACGGAAGACAAATACCCGCTGCAGCCGTTTAAGGCCAAAGCCGCGGCATTGTAGCCCAACGCATAGGTGTAGTTGGCGTCAAAGGTGGAGGGCACGCCGCAGCGGCCTTCGTAACCGAAGAAGTGCATAATGGCGGAAAATTTGCCGTTGTATTTGCCGGCCTTTTTCATTTCGGCCAGTTTGGTGCGCAGCATTTCCACCAGCAGTTTCTCGGTTTCAATCAAAGACACCTGCACATTGCCGTGCGGATCGCGGTCCAACATCAGCTGGGCGGCAATGCCTTCCGGCAAGGATTTCATCAAATCGGCCAGTTTTGCCGGCAGTTTGGAAATGATGAAGGCCTTCTTTTCGGCCACGGTGTTCATCTTGGCCAGTTCGGCTTCGTTGTCGGCCAACAAGTCGTTTAAGGCGGAGATGAGGGCTTTCATTTCCGGAATAAATTCAATCAAGCCTTCCGGCACCAGTACCACGCCGAAGTTTTTGCCTTCTTTGGCGCGCGCGGCAATAACGCCGGCCAAGTAGTCCACGATTTGTTTGAGCGTCATTTTTTTGGCTTGCACTTCTTCGCCGATGAGCGTCACGTTCGGGTGCGTTTTATGCGCCACTTCCAGCGTGATGTGCGAAGCGCTGCGGCCCATCAAGCGCACAAAGTGCCAATATTTGCGGGCGGAGTTCACGTCGCGGCAGATATTGCCCACCATTTCGGCATAAATTTTGGTGGCCGTATCAAAACCAAAGGAGGTTTCAATTTTATCGTTTTTCAGGTCGCCGTCAATCGTCTTGGGCACGCCGATGACGCTGATGTCGGCCCCTTGCTGTTTGAAATATTCGGCCAGCACGCCGGCATTGGTGTTGGAGTCGTCCCCGCCAACGATGATCAGGGCGTTGACTTTGTTTTTCTTCAGGTTAGCCAAAGCAGTGGCCAACTGTTCGTCGGTTTCAATTTTGGTGCGGCCGGATTGGATAAGGTCAAACCCGCCCGTATTGCGGTAGCCTTCCATCAATTTGGGGGTAATTTCTTTCCAGTTGCCTTCCAAAATGCCGCTGGGGCCGCCTAAAAAACCGTACAGTTTGTTCTTCGGGTTGGCTTTTTTCAGGCCGTCGAGCAAACCGGCAATCACGTTGTGGCCGCCGGGGGCTTGTCCGCCGGAAAGCACTACAGCCGCTTTGACAGCTTTTTTGCCGATGGCCGGGTTGGAGCCTTTAATAAAAGTCACTTCGGGCAAGCCGTAGGTGTTGGGGAACATCTTTTTGACGGTAGCCTGGTCGGCAACGCTTTGGGTGGCTTTGCCGGTTTTAATTTTTACAAAGCAGGGTCCTTTTTTAAGGATTTCCGGCAATACCGGTTTGTATTTGCAGCGGTGTTGCTGGAGTTGAGAACAGTTGGACGTCTTGCAGTTTTTAGGCATATTTTCATCTCCTGGAGAATAGAAAATCCTAATTAAATTATACCAAACTTGCCTTATGCCCGCACGCGTACGAAAGGCCTTGGCGTTTTTGGCACCGGGCGCGGCGGGGCGGCAAAGCCAACAAAAAACCACCCTTTCGGGTGGTTTAAATGGTGCCCAGTATAGGATTTGAACCTATGACCTTTCCCATGTCAAGGGAACGCGCTACCCCTGCGCCAACTGGGCTTAAAACGGGCTTAAGTACTTGTTTATTATAACAAATATCCGCCCGGCTTGAAAACCGTTTTAGCCTGCCTAAACGGCAAGTGTTTTTAAGCTTCCTGCACGCGCGGCTGTTTTTTCTGGGCGCGGGCCAAGTCCAGCTTGCGGTTGCGGATCATGAGCATCAAGTCAATAAGCACCATCACAAAGTTGGCCACATACAGCCAAATGACGGCGTCGTAATTATAAAATACTTTGTGAATCACGCCGCACAGATAGGCCAGTTCAATGGTAATCATAAAGGCAAAGCTTTTGCCTGCGGCTGTTTTGGTTTTAATGGATTTATAGATGTTGCAGGGCCAAGCCAAACCAAAACCCAGCATCATCAGGGCTTCAAAAATACTCATTTTTTACTCTCCAAAAAACCCGCTCCGTTGCTGCGGTGCGGGGCTGATATATATATTATACCTCTTTAAAAGAAAGGCGGAAATGGACGGAAGGCAAAACAAAAAACCTGCCGGGCGGCGGCAGGTTTTTGCAAAACTTGTTTGTTTTATTCAAAGCGCCAGGCGTCGTTGCCTAGGGTATTTTCCAAATGTTCTAGTAGCGCGCGGTGAATGAGTATGGACTTATCCGTGCGAATAACATGCAGCTTGCTGGGGTCTGCCTTGGAGGGTACTTCCAAATAGACTTTGGTGACGCCCTTGGCCGCGTCTAAAAGCATTTTAAGGCGCTGCAGATTTTCCTGCGAATAATCGGGCGTAAGGCGTATGGTCAGCTTTTTGGCGATATTGCCAATCAGTTCCGGCACGCTGCCCACGTCCTGCAGGTTGATTTCCACGCGGGCGCTTTCGTCGTCCACTTTCACCTCGCCGGAAAAGAACAATATGGCGTTGGGCGCCACTTTGTGCCCCACATTGGCCCATGCGCGGGAAAAAGCATTAACGGCAATGGAGCCGGTGCAGTCTTCTATCACAAACTGGGCCCATTCTTCTTTGCGTTTGTTTTGGCGTTTTTTAAGGCGCGTAACAATGCCGATAACGTTTAAACGGCCCGAAGCTTTGCCGTCTAAAATATCTTTAATGGGCACGCAATTTAGGCGGTCTAAATATCCTTGATAGCGGGCAATGGGGTGGCCGCTGAAATAAAGCCCCATCACTTCTTTTTCATACCCCAGCAGCTCGTTTTGTGTCAGCGGTGCGACGGGTTTGGTGTCGGCTTTCTTTTTAAGACTCATCGTGGCGGAAAAATCATCGCCAAACAGGCTGACGGCACAGCTTTCTTTTTCTTTGGCAATCAGGTGGGCCGTATCCACGGCTTCGTCAATTTGGCTAAGCAGGGTGGCGCGGGCTATTTTGGGTTCCACGCCGGGCATAAGGCTGTCCAAAGCGCCAGCCTTGGTGAGGCTTTCAATCGTCTTTTTATTTGCCTGGGACAAATCAATCCGCGCGCACAAATCTTCCAAGGATTCAAAAGGCTTTTTGGCGGCTTCTTTGGCAATGGAAATGCAGCCTTCCGTACCGGCATTTTTAACCGCTTCCAGCGCGTAGCGAATGTGCTGCTTGCCGTCTTTTTCTTCTACGGCAAATTCCGGCTGGCTTTTGTTGACGTCCGGCGGCAAAATGCCAAAGCCCATTTTTTTGGACTCTTCCAAATAGGTGGCAATTTTGTTTTCTTTGTCGTCGGAGCCGATGGCATTGTGGCCGATTTCGTTGGTCAGTGCCGCGCACATAAACTCAATGGGATAGTTGGCTTTTAAATAAGCCGTTTGATACGACACCAACGCATAGGCATAGGAATGGGATTTGTTAAAGCCGTATCCGGCAAAGGCTTTCATTTGCTCGTAAATATGGGTGGCCGTTTTTTCGGAAATGTTATGCGCTTTGGCGCCTTCAATAAATTTTTTGCCGAATTTTTCCATTACGTCCAATTTCTTTTTACCCATGGCTTTGCGCAGGGTGTCGGCCTCGCCGGGGGTAAAACCGCCCAGCTTTTTGGAAATTTCCATAATTTGTTCCTGGTATACCATACAGCCGTAGGTA
>CALUQA010000046.1 GCA_944322775.1 uncultured Elusimicrobiales bacterium | reverse complement strand
CCAGCGTGGCAAAGCGCACATAGTATACAAAGATGTAAGAAATGGCCAAAGCCCACAGGAACGGGTTTTTGAAGACGTGTTTTTTAAGAATTTCCCAGTGGGAAAGAGTGCTCTTTTCCAGCACGGGCATCACGTCGTTTCTGTACACTTCAATCGGCGGCAAACCGACGGTGGTCGGCTTATCGGTCAAGAAGAACAACAGGAAAATGCTGTAGCAGATACCCATAATGGCCGGGATTACGAAGGCCATTCTCCAGGCATCAAATTTAAGCAGGTAGGCAATCAACACACCCACGAAGAACGCACCAAACGTGTGAGAAGAAGACCAGAGCGTCCATTTGGTGGCTCTTTCAGAAGGAGAAAACCAATAGACTAACCCTTTGGCTACCGGCGGGAACCCCATAGACTGGGCCACACCGTTCAAGCCCCACAAAACAGCGGCCAAAGCCACCAGCGGAAGCGTAATGCCCATATTGCCCAAATAATGCTGGAAGTTAGGCAAGAACGGGAAAGCCAAGTTGATCAAAGAAGAAGTAAACAACCCCAAAGCCATCACGCCGCGGATATTGCAGCGGTCGGCCAAAACGCCGCTTAAAAATTTACCTATACCATAGGTCAGATAAATCGTGGTACCGATATAACCCAATTCAATTACGGATAAACCCAGGTTTTCGCTCAAGGCAGGTTTCACATAATCCAAATTTTTGCGGGTGAAGTAAAACAAGGCATAACCAAAATACATGCCGAAAAACATCTTAATACGCCAATTGCGGTACAGACGCTTAATCTGCTGTTCGTCGGACAAAGGTGCAATGTCCGGCAGCGGCTTAAGCCAATTTGCTAGCTTTGCGAACATATTTTCTCCTTAAATAAATTAAATAAACTCTCCTGTTTTCCCCCGCTGACAAGTTGCCTTGCAGCAAAGCAAAATAAGAGAATTTATTTACCAACGCTCTAAACGGCATCAAACCGTTTACACTTTTATTATAACAAAATTCCGGGCAAAAAAATACCGCCCGGTAAAGCGGGCGGTTTCCGTCGGTAAAAAAGAAAACCTAACGGTGTAAATTTACAAAAGCGGAGGCCACAATGCCCGCTTTGGCGCCGCTGCCGGCGGCCACCACGGCTTGGCGAAATTCGCTTTCCGTGCAGTCTCCCGCGGCAAAAACGCCGTCGATGTTGGTGTGCTGGCGCGCGTCCACCTTAACAAGGCCGTTGTCTTCCAACGCCACGCCGCTGCCTTTAAGCCATTCCGTTTGCGGCACGGCACCCACAGCCACAAAAATGCCGGCACAGGGGATTTCTATTTTTTCCTGCGTTTTTACGTTGCGCAAAATAACGCCCGTCACGGCCGTGTCGCCCAGCACCTGTTCGGGCACACAGTTTAGCTGCATGGTGATATTAGGGGTATTTCTCACTTTTTCCACCGTTACCGCGTCTGCGCGGAAGCCTTCGCGGCGGTGCACCAAAGTCACTTTAGGGCAAATTTGCGAAAGGAAAAGCGCATCTTCAAAAGCCGTGTTTCCGCCGCCGACGACCACCACTTCTTTGCCTTTAAAGAAAAATCCGTCACACGTGGCGCAGGCAGACACGCCATGACCTTTGAGGCGTTCTTCTCCTTCCACACCCAGCCAGCGCGCACTGGCGCCTGCGGCAATAATAACCGCCGTGGCCTGATACTGCGTGCCGCCCGCGGCCGTAAGCGTAAAAGGGGTTTGGGAGCCTTCCAGCTTGACGATTTCGTCGGACACAATTTCCACACCCAAGCGTTTGCACTGTTTGTGCATATTGTCCATCAGTTCAAAACCGGGCACCGGATTGATAAACCCGGCATAGTTTTCTATATCATTGGTTTGAAGCAACTGCCCGCCGGGCATGGCTCCACCGGCGATAATGGTTTTAATGCCGGAACGGGCGGCATAGACGGCTGCACTGCAGCCGGCAGGGCCGGCGCCGATAATGAGTAAATCCGTTTTTATCATTTTTCAAACTCCTTAAGCATTTTGCTGAACAGTTCCACCGGGAAGCCCACCACATTGGTGCGGCTGCCGCGCATGGTCTGTATAAATTGGTCGTCTTTATCCTGCACGGCATAAGCGCCGGCTTTGTCCAAGTGTTTGCCGGCCATTTCTTTTAGCTGGCTAAGCGGCAGGGTGCGTGCTTTGCAGCGGGTGCGTTCCACGGCGCGGACAACTTTTTTGTCTTTCAAACAAATCAGCGTCACGCCCGTAAACACCGTCTGCCAGGCACCGTTAAGCAGTTTTAAAATGCGCAGGGCGTCTTTTTCGTCTTTAGGTTTGCCGATTACCTGCCCTTTGCAGAACACCAGCGTATCAGCGCCGATGACCACCGCATCAGGGTATTTATAGGCCACTTCCAGCGCCTTTTTAAAAGACAAATCCGCCACTTTTAAATGGGGACGTTTATATTTGGTCTGCTCGGGCGCAAGGGCGGGACAAATTTCAAATTTTTTCCCCATTTCTTTAAGCAGTTCAATGCGCCGCGGAGAATGGGAAGCCAGCACAAGTTTCATATTATTTGCGCACAAATTTGGAAATAATCAAATAGCCCAGCACCAAGCCAATGGCGCCGCAAATGCTGATATGCACAGACAGCGGATGAATGCCAATGGGGTAAACATGGTTCAAAGCCCCGGCCATTTGCGCCGGCAAGAAAGCGGCCAGCCATTCCAGCCCCAAGGCAATTAAACCGCCTACTACCAAGGTCAATACGGCAAATACAATTCCTCTCATAATTACTCCTTTTTCTTAATAGTATAAAAATCGTATCTTTTGCGCAAAGCCGCCGCTTTAGTATAGGGTAACCGTGTCTTTTTTAATGGGAATAGGCGCGGTAAACTTGCCGTCCTG
>CALUQA010000045.1 GCA_944322775.1 uncultured Elusimicrobiales bacterium | reverse complement strand
ATTTTGCGCGTAAAACTGCCGCACTTGCAGGACTGGACGGACGCCCGCCAAAAAGTGGCCGCGCTGTATGAAGAAGGCCTGCAAGGGTTGCCCGTCGTCACGCCGCCCACGCCGCCGGCCGGATATTCCCAGTCTTATTATGTGTACACCATTCGCGCCGAACGCCGCGACGAGTTGCAGCAATATTTAAAAGAACACGGCATTGGCTCGGCCGTATATTATCCGGTGCCGCTGTACAAACAACCGGCGTATAAACACTTGGGCTTTAAAGCCGAAGACTTCCCCAACGCAGAAAAAGCCGCACAAGAGGTTTTGTCTATCCCCATGTTCCCGGAGCTTACCCAAGAGCAAGTGGAACAGGTTTGCCAAACCATACGGGATTTTTACGAAACCAAATAAATTTAACCCCCGGATTTCAAACCGGGGGTTTTTTATGTTTGTTTAAAAATGCTGTTTTCAAAAATTAGCTTTCCTAACTATTTGTTTTGCGCCTCTGTTTTTGTGCATGCAGCCCTTTTTAAGCCCCAAATAAGCATTTTGTCCTTATTTTTAGGTAAACTAACTTTTTTCTTCGTCGGCAAATTATATTTTCTTTTAAAAACGCCCTTAAAAGCCGTTTAAACCGCGCGCGCAAGAAAGTTGTTCTATTTTTTGCACAAACCCCTATAAACGGGCAAAATGCGCAAAAACGACCCTTTTGGGGTGTTTTTTGCTCATTTTAGTGACAAAAAAGTTTCCATGTGAAAACAAAAGCTTGTGTTTCGGGCTTCCTGCACAAAAATTTGATTTTTGTTTCTTTTCCACCATCTGCCTAAAAAGACATCAAGCCAAATTTACAGTAAATTTAAATTTAGGCATAAAAAAGCCCCAGCTGTTAACCGGGGCTTAACAAAAAACAAACTTACAGCATTTTTGTTTTTAAGCGGCTGGCCAAATTGTCCAACTCTTCCAAAGAGTTGTATTGAATAATCAATACCCCCTTGGACATTTTTTTGCCATAGCGCACTTCTACCTTTGTGCCCAAAGCGGCCTGAAGGTCGTTTTCAAAAGAGGCCACCTCCGGCGGTTTCGGCAATTTTTTGGCGCCGGCCGGCTGCAGCAGGGCTCTGGCAGCGTCTTCCGCCTGGCGGACAGACATTTTGCTCTTCTGCATGCGCTGGAACAGGGCTTCTTTTTTGGCCGGATCGGTGAGCATTAAAAGCGCTTTACCGTGCCCTTCGGTAATGGTGCCGTCCTGCAACGCGTCCTGCATGTGCTGCGGCAGCTCCAGCAAGCGCAAGGAGTTAGACACCGCCCCCTTGGATTTGCCGCAGTATTGGGCCAAATCCGTTTGGGAAATATTAAATTTATTCATTAAATTGCGGTAGCCTAAGGCCGTTTCAATGGGGTTTAAATCTTCGCGCTGGATATTTTCAATCAAGGCCAGGGCGCACATTTGCTGGTCCGTAAGGGCTTTGTGCACAATGGCGTCAATTTCCGTCAAACCGGCCAATTGGCTGGCGCGAAAGCGGCGCTCCCCGACTACAATTTCATATTTATCCAGGCCGGCGTCATACACCACCACAATGGGCTGCGTAAGGCCGTGCTCTTTAATGGACTGGGCCAGCTCCTGCAGTTTCTCTTCGTCAAAAACGCGGCGAGGCTGAAAGCGGTTGGGGATAATTTTATCCAATGCAATTTTTTGCACGGACGGACCGGAAGCGTTTTCTGCCCGGGGGGCCATGGGATTATTTAAAACTTCTTGGGTTTGTTTGAGCAAGGCGTCTAAGCCTTTGCCTAATGCTTGTCTAGCCATACATTATCCTCCAAAATCGTAATTATAAGAGCCGCTGGGGGCCATATTGGGGGCCACAAAATCGGCCACGTTTGCACCGCGGCGGGCCAAGAACTCTATGGCCAGCTGCACATAAGCATTGGCACCGCGGCAGGCGGGGTCATAGTCAAAAATAGACTGCCCGAAGCTGGGGGCTTCCGCCAGGCGAATGTTGCGCGGGATAGGGGTTTTATACACCTTATCGCCAAAGTAACGGCTGACTTCCGCAAACACCTGCTTAGACAAATTCATGCGGGCGTCATACATGGTAAGCACACCGCCGTCCAATTTTAAATTATTATTTAAAAATTGTTTAATTTTGGAAATGGTGCTCATAAAATGGGCCAAGCCTTCCATGGCGTAATATTCGCACTGCACCGGGGTAATGACGCTGTCTGCCGCCATCAGGGCGTTTAAGGTGAGCAAACCCAAAGAAGGGGGGCAGTCTATAATAATATAGCGGTACATTTTGCGCAGCGGATTAAGTGCTTCGCGCAGCATGTTTTCGCGCCCGCGGACGTTGACCAGCTCCACTTCCGCACCGGCCAAATTTTTACAGGTGGGCAGCAAGTCCAACATTTCATTGGACGTTTGGCGCACGACCTCTTCAAAGGTGGCGTTTTTGGTGAGCAGGTGATAGACCGATTTTTCTCCGTCGTTTAAAATAACACCCAAGCCGGAACCGGCGTTCCCCTGGGGGTCAAAATCTACCAGTAATACTTCTTGATCCAAATAGGCCAGCGCATAGGCTAGGTTAATAGCTGTGGTGGTTTTACCCACGCCACCTTTCTGGTTGGCAATGGCTACAATTTCTCCCATAAATCCTCCGTTAAGATATTAAATCATAAATAAAGGAGTAAATCAACTTAAAAGTTTTCACGTGGAAACAAAGCCTTTGTTTTGACAAGAGTTTTCACGTGGAAACAAAACAGGCTTTACAAATATAAAGCCTGTGGATAATTGTGGATAAATAAGTATAGGGGAAAGCCTTTTCCCTATACAAATCCTTTATTTTACAAAGCCGGCCCGACGTATCGGCCAGTGGATAAACCAAGCTGTACCTTTAATATTTTCGCGCGGGACAGGGCCCCAAAAGCGCGAATCACAAGAGTTGTCGCGGTTATCCCCCATAGCAAAATAGGAGCCTTGCGGAACCACGACCGGACCGAAATTATCGCGCAGAGAAAGGCCAAACACATTTTCAAGTTCGCGGTCTTCCCATAAAGCCTGATACATCGCGGGGTCTAATGTATCTTCCGGCGCAATGCGTCTGACGGCGTCAAAAATTTCATACCCATGTAAAGGTTCTTCTTTATCATTAATATACAAGACACCGTCTTTTACTTCCACTTTATCTCCCGGCAAGGCGACCACTCTTTTTACATAGTCACGCCCATATTGGGGGCCGCCACAGTTGATCTGGTCCGGGCTGTCCGCCGGGAAGGTAAATACAATAATATCCCCTTTTTCAATAGGTTTAAACTCCCCAAAGCGAATGTGTGTTAAAGGAATGCGAAAGCCATAAGCGGCTTTATTTACAAAAAGATGATCGCCCACCATCAAGGTGTTTTGCATAGACTCAGAAGGGATCTTAAAGGCTTGCACAAAAAAGAACATAACAATAGAAGCCACAAAGCCGGCAAAATAAATGGTATTGGCCCAGTCTAAATCCGTTTTAATTAAGGGTTGTCTTTGCTTAATATCTTTCTTTTTAGTGGCAAAGAAGCCATATATTGCCAAAATGACAATAATTACCCAAGCCAACAGTGTTTTGACAGACACACCCTCTTGCGGCAGCACAGCGGCATTGCTTTGTGCAATAAAGCTAAAAATGTAATATACACAGCCTAAAATTAAAAACACAAACCCGGCATGCCACAGTCCGAAACGGGTAGGGTTTTCCAGTTTGTTTTTCTTAAACAGCCGTTTGCTGATATAAGCAAACACGTACATGATACATGCTGCAATAAAAAGTCTCTGTTCCATACATACTCCCAGTTTTCACGTGGAAACTATTTTAGTTCTTTATAAATTGCCAAATATTTTTGCTCAGGGGCAGGATAATACGTTTGCATTCTCTTGCGGGAAACCTTGCCCATTTTATGGCGCAATGCTTTATTTTCGGCCAGTTCCGCCATAAGTACACTTAACAAAATAGAGTCTTTCCCGTTAAAAACAAAACCGTTTTCGCCATGAAACACCACAAAAGGCATATCGCCCGTTTTGCTTACAATGGCCGGAAGACCTGCCGCACAAGCCTCCAGCAAAGCTATAGGCAGGCTTTCTATAGCGGAAACCAGCACAAAAACATCTGTTCCGGCAAGCACAGGCGCCACATCGGACACCTCCCCTAGCAATACAACAGCCTGCGTTAAATTCTTTTGTTTAATAAGTGTATTAAGTGTTTGTTTTTCAGGCCCGTCACCTGCCAGCACCAGCCGTACTTGCGGGTTGTGTTGATATACGGCTGCAAAGGCTTCCAATAGAAGTTTATGGTTTTTCTCGGGCGAAAGGCGAGCTACACAGCAAAAAACAATATTTTCTTCCGTCCAGTTATATTTATTGCGCATTTCCCGCCGTAAATCCTCGTTCGGGCAAAAGTGCTGTAAATCCACCCCGTTGCACAAAAGGCGGAGTTTTTCTGCTTTGTATTTTTGTTTATTTTTTAAAAAATCAAAGGTAGAGCGGGACTCTGCACAAGAAATATCGTCTTCGTCTTTTAAGGCGCGGTCCAACAAGCGCAAAAAATAATTTTTTTTGGACAGATCAAAATGGGGGGTAGTGACCAGCTTAAATTTAGTCTGCCTTTTAGCCAGGCGGCAAAACACAATGGCCCTATACAAAAAAGCATGCACCACTTGCGGGGAAAAAGTTTGTATTTCGCGCACCAAGCGGGCCAGCGCACCGGCCGTTTCCAGCGGGCGTACTTTGCCGGCTAAGTCTAAAGACAGCACGTCAAAGCCTTGTTTTTTTAATTCTTCTCCGACGGGACCAAGCGGTTTAAGCGAAATAATTTTGACCGTATTTCCCGCTTCTTGCACGGCACAAGACAGCCGGCGCAGGGCTGTTTCTGCCCCGCCAGTTTCGGTAGAAGTGGAAACATATAAAATCTTCATTGTGTTTTTATTATATCAAAGTAAAAGGACAGTAAAAAGAATTTAAACAATAAAAAAGGGCGCTTTAGGCGCCCTTTTTGAAAGCGGAAAGATTAAGCCGCTTTGAACTGGTCCTTGCCTACGCCGCAGACGGGGCAGGTCCAATCCGCCGGCAAATCTTCAAACTTCGTTCCGGCGGCAATGCCGTGTTCGGGATCACCGACGGCCGGATCATAGGTATAACCACAAACTTCGCACACATATTTCATAAAACTACCTCCATAAAGGTTTTACATGTTTTTAAGAATGAGTAGCCCCTTTGGGTGCTTTGCCTTTAATGACCGTATGATAATATTCATAGGTCATGGGCGCAGCATGGGGGTCGTGACAGCATTGGGCATCTTTTACCTGACCGACAAACAGCGTATGCGTGCCCACGTCCAGTGTTTGTTCCACTTCCACTTCCAAAAAACTAAGCGTATTTTCTTTTACAATCGGGCAGCCCAGCTTGCCGCGCTCAATGTTTAAGCCGGCAAATTTATCAAAGGTTCTGCCCGTGCGGAAACCAAACCGCCCGATAAAAGGCAAATCCGCCGTCTGGGAAAGAGGCATAGCCGCAAACACGCGGCTTTTGGAAATTAACTCATGGCTTAAGCTTTCTTTATTGACGGAAATAGCCACCTTGGGCGGCTGCGCCGTCACCTGAAAGACGGTATTTACGATCATACCGTTATCTTTGCCTTCGTAAGAAGACGTAACGATATACAATCCGTAGGTAATAAATCCAAGCCCTGTTAAAATTTCCTGGTCGGTCATAGAACCTCTATTTTATCTTTTCGTCAATTTTTTTGCTTACGGCCAAGCCCAGTTCACGGCAGGCGTTAAGCACTTTTTCGTCGGGCACAAATTTGGAGGATACCACCGGCGCCACTTGTTCAATATTCATGGCTTTCAGCGTATCTGCCAAGGCATTTACCGGGCCCGGGTTCCAACCGTAAGAACCAAAAGCGCCGCCCACCAAGTATTTCTTTTTAAGGCCTTTTAAATAGCAAAGAACATCGGCCATAGCGGGGAAAATTTCCGAGTTAAGCACCGGAGAACCAATCAGCAAGGCGCTGCTGTCGAGCAATTCCGTGGCCACGTCACTGCGGTGGCAGGCATGCATAGACATCATTTTCACTTCCGTGCCGCCCTGGCGTAAGCCTTCCGTCACATATTCGGCCATCATTTGGGTGCTGCCCCACATCGTGTCGTATACGACGATGGCTTTGTTTTTGGGAGCTTGCGTGGCCCATTTGGCATACAAATTGATAATTTTGGACGGATCTTTGCGCCAAATAAAACCATGATCCGGCGCGATGATTTTGGGAGAGAGCCCCATTTTCTTTACGCTGTCCAAAAAGCGCAACACAATGTCGGAATACGGCATGACAATGTTGGCATAGTATTTTTCGGCTTCGTAGAGCCAAAGGCGCTCTTCGTTTTCGTCGTCAAACAACTTGCTGGTGGCATAGTGCATGCCAAAAACGTCGTTGGTAAACAGCACATTTTCTTTTTCCAGATAAGAAAACATACTGTCGGGCCAGTGCAGCATGCGCGCTTCCACAAAAGAAATCGTGTCTCCGCCCACGTCAATGCGGTCGCCTGTTTTGACGACTTTCATTTCAAAATTGGGGTGCAGTTGGGCGGTTAAATTCTTTTGCCCCATATCGGAGCAATAAATTTCTTTCGGTTGTATGGCAGCCACCGCCTGAGGCAAAGCGCCGCTATGGTCCATTTCCGCATGATTGGAAATAATAATTTCAATTTTTTTAGGGTCAATCACGCTGGCAATACGGGCCATCATCTCCGGGTAAAATTCTTTTTTAACGGTATCAATAAGCGTGGGTTTTTCGCTCAACACCAAAAAAGCATTATACGTTGTACCGCGTTTGGTGGAATAACCGTGAAAATCGCGAATGTTCCAATCAATGGCTCCTACCCAATATACTTTGTCGGTAATTTTAACCGCCTGCATAGCTTCTCCTTTTATATAGTCAAAACCGTCCCCTGGTACGGGGACGGTGATCAATTAGTTTTCTTTTTCCCACAGACCGTGCAAATTGCAATATTCGCGCGCGGTCACTTTTTCAGCATCACATTTAAACGTGGCTTGCGGTGCATCGCCGGGTTTTAAATATTTGCGCTGCACACGCCCGCAGGACGTTACCAGTTCAATCCATTCAATATAATGCGCATCAAGCATCGGGTGTGCCACGGAGCCGACGGTCACTTTATAACCGCCTTCCACTTTTTCAATCACGGGCACATGTTTTTCCGTCGCAGCGTCGGTGGTGCCGGCCACTTGTTTTTCCATCGGCTGTCCGCAGCAGACCAATTCCCCTTTGGCGCCGTGGATAACTTCTACCATATTACCACAAATTTTGCATTTATAAATTTCATTGCGTTGTGTCATAATAGGCTCCCTTTTCCTAAGTTTAACAGAAACAGATTCTTATTAAACCGGATATATGTATTATACTTTGTTTATTTATTATAAATACAGATATATTCATAAATAAACAATTAAATAAGAATTATTCTTATTTATTATACTATATTTATCCGTTCTTGTATTATAAAACCTTTCTGTTAGATTTGGTGTATCAAAAAATAATTAGAAAATATATATTTTAAAAACCTGTGGATAACTCTGTTTTTTTTATTTTCACGGTTTAAACCCATAAAATTTAGATTTTACGGTCTGGGAAGGGGTAAGTAGCCATTTTTTTAAAAAATTAAAATTTAAAGCGTTTTTAGTTTTTAAAAGCTAAAAACGGCCTTTTTTGTTATTGACGCTTTGTTAAATAATTGATAATATTAGGTATATCTTATTTTTGGCGGAAAAAGAAGTGGACTCTCTAGCAAACAGTGAAATTCTTACCCCGATATTTACCGAAATAGAAACTATCCTCGGCAAAGATACCTACGACATGTGGCTGCGTCCGGCCTCGTTTAGTTTTGAAGGTCAGACGCTTACAATAACATTGCCCAACCAATTTTGGCAAAAAACCATACAAGCCCGTTATGAGCACATGATTAAAGATGCTTTTTTAAAACATACGGGCCTGGATATTACCGTTTCTTATATTATTAAAGAAGTAAAAGACCCTGTGCAAACCGTATTGGAAGAAGTACAGCCTCAACCCGTGGTGCAAGCCGCGCCGGTAATCAAAAGAAATCCCTTTCCGGCCCGGTTAAATTCTTCCTATAGGTTTGATAATTTTATTGAGTCCCCTTCCAATCGTTTTGCCTATAAAGCTGCCCAAGCGGTGGTCAATAAACTGGGCAACCGCGAAAATAACCCGTTGGTTATTTATTCTACTCCCGGTTTGGGCAAAACCCACTTGCTGCATGCCATCGGCAACCAAATTTTACAGCAAAATCCTAATGCGCGTGTGCTGTATATGTCCGGGGAAGAATTTGTCAGCGAATATATTGAAGCATTGCAAAATAAATCTTCCGAAAGTTTCCGTAAAAAATACCGCTCTTTGGATTGTTTTTTAATGGACGATATTCAGTTTGTGGCCGGCAAATCTGCCAGTGAGCTGGAATTCTTCTATACTTTTAATGCTTTATTTGAAAGCCGTAAACAAATTGTTTTATCTTCCGATCGCACCCCGCAGCAGTTGGATTTGGACGAACGTCTTTCCTCCCGTCTGTTATCGGGTATTATTACGGAAATTAAAAAACCGAATTTGGAAACGCGTATCGCTATTTTGCGCCAAAAGAGAGACTCTATTAACTTTGACATCGGCGATGACGTTATCTCTTTTATTGCAGAAGGAATACAAACCAATATCCGCGAACTGGAAGGCTCTTTATTTCGTTTAGTTTCATATTGCAGCACACACGGCGTTATACCCACTATCCCCATAGCTAAAGAGCTGCTGGCCGACATTTTAACGCAGGAAGAAGAGCGCCTGGCAGTCAACGTGAACGCCATTAAAAAAGTGGTGGGTAAACATTTTAAAATAGACATGGAAGATTTTGTTTCTAAGCGCAAAACACAGTCGGTGGCGTGGCCGCGGCAAATAGCCATGTTTTTGGCCACGGAGCTGACGGATTTGTCTTTGCCGGAAATTGGGCGTGAGTTTAACCGTGACCACAGCACCGTCGTACACGCGCGTGATTTGGTGAAAGATAAAATAAAAGCCGATCCTTTCTTTTCGGCCGAAATAAACCAAATTATAAGCGATATTAAGGCTGTGGATAAAAAATAAAAATCGGTGGATAAACCGGTAATAAGTTATAAAAAACGGGCATAACAAAAATAAATGTGCATAATGTGCAAAAATAAACAAAGTTATGCACAAAACATAAAACAGATTTGTATTGGACAATAAACAAAATCCACATTATCAACAGGACATATTAATAGGATTAAGAATATGAAGATAAATATTACTAAAGAAACCCTTTTGGAAGGCATACAGGTTATTTCCGCGGGTGTGGCTTCCCGCACCACGCTTCCTATTCTGCATAACTTTTTGATGGAAACGCAGGGAAATAAAATCAAATTGGTCCGCACCGATATGGAAATGGCTGTTGTCCATTACATTAACGCCGAAGTGGAAGAAGAAGGCAGCTTGACGATTCCGACCAAGGAATTTTCCGAAATTATTAAAAACTTGCCCGACGGAAAAGAAATTAATCTCTTTACTGGGGAAAATAATAAATTTCATATTAAATCCGGCAAGAGTAAGTTTTGGGTCATTGGTACACCGAAAACGGAATATCCGGCCATTCCGGAAATTGAAAAGACGGGCAGTATTTCTTTAAGCCCGACGGCCTTGCAAAACATGATCGACAAAACGGCTTTTTCTGCTTCTACGCAGGAAACGCGCTATATTTTAAACGGTCTTTTGTGGAATAACAGCGCCGATAAATTTGAAGTGGTGGCCACCGACGGCGGACGTTTGGCCGTGGCCAGCCATGCGGCGTTGCCGGACTCTGGCGAGTTTAAAATTATTATTCCGACTAAGATTTTAAACGAAGTGGTTCGCTTTATTTCTTTGTCTAAGCCGGACAAAGACAGTCAAATTCACATCAATGTAGCTTCCAACCAAGTGAGTTTTGAACTCAACGAAACGACGTTTATTTCCCGCTTGATTGAAGGTAATTTTCCCAATTACAAACAAGTCATTCCCACCAAGAAAAACTTTGGGTTTGAAGTGTTTACCAAAGAGCTTTTGGCTTCCACCCGCCGCGCGGCTTTGTGCTCGGGCGAGTTTGGAAGCACGGTCAAATTTCATATGGAAAACAACGCTTTAACGGTGTCTTCTACTTCTCAAAACATGGAATTTACCGACGAACTGCCCATTGAATATACGCAGGAAGCTTTTGATTGTGCCTTTAACCCGCAGTATATTATTGACGTATTAAAAAACGTCGGCAGCGAAAAAGTGAGCTTTTCTTTCATCAACTCTTCCCAGCCGGTGCTTATTGAGCCCGTCGGCCAGGAAGATTTGAAATACGTCATCATGCCGGTGCGGATTTAAACATGAAATTCGGCGCGCGCCCGCGGGAGATATGGTCTTCTTCTGCCCAGTTAAACAATAAATACAACCGTTTAAACGCGCGCTTAAGCCGCCTGATGATTTTAGACCATGTATGGTCACAACTAGTCGGCGATAAAGAAAAGTTTTGGAAGTTAATCGGCGTAAAAGGGGCTTGTTTATATGTGTCTGTCAAACTTTCCGTTGCCAGAAACGAACTGATAGGCCGCCGCGAAACGCTGATTAGAGAGTTAAATAAACATTTTGATAAGCCGTGGATACAAAAAATAGAAATCGTGAAGGATTTAGGAGTTAGTAATGAGTGACGAAGAAAATAAACAATACGATTCCTCTAAAATTCAAGTTTTAGAAGGCTTAGAAGCGGTGCGCAAACGCCCCGCCATGTATATTGGTTCTACGGGTCTGCCGGGTTTGCACCACTTGGTGTATGAAGTGGTGGATAACTCCGTAGACGAAATTTTGGCAGGCGGTGCCACCACCATTAAAGTGGTTATTAAAGACGACATGACCTGCTCTGTGGAAGACGACGGCCGCGGTATTCCGGTTGACTTAATGACCAATGCCAAAGACCCCAAACTTCGCCACAAAAGCGCTTTGGAAGTAGTTATGACCGTGCTGCATGCCGGCGGTAAGTTTGACAGCGGCGCCTATAAAGTGTCCGGCGGTTTGCACGGGGTGGGTGTATCATGCGTAAACGCTTTGTCTGAAGACATGGAAGTGCAAGTATAGAAAAACGGCAAAATTTACCGTCAGCAATATAAACGCGGCAAACCGGTGACCAAAGTGGAAGAAATCGGCACCACCAAGGAACACGGCACCAAAGTAACCTTCCACGCCGATAAAGAAATTTTCGGCGATGTGGCCTTTGTGTATGAAACCATTGCCAACCGTTTGCGTGAACTGGCCTTCTTAAATGCCGGCGTCAAAATTTTATTTACCGACGAACGTGGCGAACAAGCCAAAAACGTGACGTTCCATTACGAAGGCGGCATTTCTCAATTTGCCAAATTTTTAAACACCAACAAAACGGTCATCAATCCCGAACCGATTTATTTAACCAAAACCGTTGGTGACAATTACATTTCCTTTGCCATTCAATATAACGAAGGCTACAGCGAAAACGTATTTTCTTTCGTTAACAATATTAACACGGTGGAAGGCGGCACGCACTTAAGCGGTTTCCGCTCTTCGCTGACGCGTATTATTAACGAATACATTAAAAACAATAATCTGTCCAAACAGCATAAAGACGTTTCTGTGGGCGGCGACGACATTAAAGAAGGTTTGACGGCTGTGTTGTCTGTCAAAATTCCGCACCCGCAGTTTGAAGGACAGACCAAGACCAAGTTGGGCAACTCCGAAATTGAAGGCATTGTCCGCTCCGTGGTGGGCGAAACATTGGCTACCTTCTTTGAAGAAAACCCCAAAACGGCCCGCGCCATTTGCGAAAAATGTATCGGTGCAGCCGTAGCCCGCGAAGCGGCCCGCAAAGCGCGCGATTTAACCCGCCGCAAAGGCGCTTTTGAAGGCGGCGGCTTGCCCGGCAAATTGGCCGACTGCCAAGAACGCGACAGCGCCAAATGCGAACTGTTCCTGGTGGAAGGTGACTCCGCCGGCGGCAGCGCCAAACAAGGGCGCGACCGCGTGTTCCAGGCCATTTTGCCGCTGCGCGGTAAAATTTTAAACGTGGAAAAAGCCCCGCTGGTGAAAATCCTGTCCAGCGATACCGTGCGCGACCTGATTGCCGCCGTGGGTACGGGCGTAGGCGAAGGGGAAGGCGGTTTTGATATTTCCAAACTGCGCTACCATAAAATTATTCTTATGGCCGATGCCGACGTGGACGGACAGCATATTTCCACCCTGCTGCTGACGTTCTTCTACCGCCAGCTGCGCCCGCTGATTGAATCGGGCCATATTTACCTGGCCCAGCCGCCTCTGTACAAAGTCAAAAAAGGCAAGCTGGAGCAGTATTTGCAAACCGAAGAGCAAATGCAGCAGTGGCTGATGAAAGAGGGCTTGGCCACCGTGACGGTCACGGATAACAAAGGCGCCAAACTGGAAGGGCAGACGCTGGCCGATATGCTTAAAATCCTGCGCGATATGGAAGATGTGCTGGCCACGCTGGAAGTCAAAAATATTACGTTTACTGATTTTCAGGCTTTCCTGGCTGAAGGCCGCGTGCCGGTATACCGCATTCCGCTGCAGAGCGGCGGCTACAAATATTTCTTTGACGAGGCCGAATACCGCGCTTACGCCGACGAATACGTGTTGGAGAAAAAAGAAGAGCTTTCCGCCGACGGCGTGGACGTAACAACGCTGGACGACGAAAGCCTGCAGCCCGAACACCAGAGTCTGTTTGAATTCGGCAAGCTGTTGGCCTGTGAAAAGAAACTGGAAGCCTTGGGCTATAATTTCAAACAATATCCCAAAGTGGAAAATGA
>CALUQA010000044.1 GCA_944322775.1 uncultured Elusimicrobiales bacterium | reverse complement strand
GATTGGAAAAAATATCATGCTGGCCGTCTGGCCCCAAAGCGTAACCCCGGGGCCGGTGCAGCAGGAGCCGTATCTTTCGCTTATGGAAGGGGTGGCGCAGGCCAGCGGGGCGTGGCAGTTTGCCGGCTCCAACCGCGAAGAAAACGGCAGCCAATATGTCAGTGCCTTTTTGTTTTCGCCCAATGGGACGCCGCTGTCTTTTTACGACAAAACGCATTTGGTGCCTTTTGGCGAATATATTCCTTTTGACCGTACCGTGCGCAAACTGCTGCCGCAGGTGAGCGTGCTGGGTGAGCTGGGCTCTTTTGTGCCGGGGGAATGGAACCAGCCGCTTTTGCAAATGGATCAAATCTCTTTTGGGGCGGCCATTTGTTATGAGTCCGTTTTCTCCCGCCTGTGGAAAGACCAGGCCAAAGCCGGGGCTCGCTTTTTTGTAAACATTACCAACGACGCTTGGTTTTTTGATACGGACGCTCCCTATCAGCATTTGGCCGTAGCCGTGCTGCGCGCGGCGGAATTGCGCCGGCCGGTGTTGCGCGCGGCCAACACGGGCATATCAGCCATTATTTCGCCCACCGGGGAAATTTTGGCCCGGGCCGAGTTGAATACCCGCGCCGTGCTGCAGGCGGATATCCCTTTGCCGTTGGGTGCGTATGAAAGCTTTTATACGCGCTGGGGCGATTGGTTTGCCTGGGTGTGTGCGGCCATTTATTTTACGATTTTAATTTCTGCGATGGTGTTTGCTTATGAATATTGAGTTTAAAGATATTGAAAACGGGCTGGAGTCTTTAACCGGCCGCATTGAAAAAATCGGCCGTATGGAAAATATCCCGCAAAAACAAAAAGAACTGGCCGAGCAGGAAGCCCTGGCTTCGGACCCTTCTTTTTGGAACGATACGCAAAAGGCCAAAACCGTTACCAAAAAAATAGACGGTCTTAAAACCGCCATAGAAACCTACAACAGCCTGCGCAAACAGTTGGAAGACGCGCAAACCTTGTATGATTTGGCGCGGGAAATGCAGGACGAAAACGAACTTTCTTCTTTAGACGCCGCCTTAAAAGAACTGGAAAAACAAACCGAGAAAAAAGAATTTGAAATTACCCTTTCCGACCCGCACGACAATCTGGCCGCCATTTTGACGGTGCATGCCGGAGCGGGCGGCACGGAATCGTGCGATTGGGCGCAAATGCTTTTCCGCATGTACACGCGCTGGGCAGAACAGCACGGCATGAAAGTATCCGTCACCGATGTGCTGCCCGGGGAAGAAGCCGGCATTAAAAACGCGTCCATGATTATAGAGGGGCCCTATGCCTACGGCTATTTGAAAGGGGAAAACGGCGTGCACCGCCTGGTGCGCGTTTCGCCTTTTGACGCCAATGCGCGGAGACACACGTCTTTTGCTTCGGTGGACGTATTGCCCGATATTGAAGAAGACATTAATATTGAAATCCCCGAAAGCGATATTGAGCTGGAAACGTCCCGCGCCGGCGGCCACGGCGGCCAAAACGTAAACAAGGTGGAAACGGCCGTGCGCCTGCTGCACAAACCCACGGGCATTGTGGTGTCCTGCCGCATAGAGCGCAGCCAGCTGCAAAACAGACAGACGGCCATGAAAATGTTAAAAGCCCGCCTGTATGAAATGGAAATGGACAAAAAACGCGCCGAAGCCGAAAAACGCTACGGCCAAAAAGGCGAAATTGCCTGGGGGCACCAAATCCGCTCTTACGTGTTTATGCCCTATCAGCTGGTCAAAGATTTGCGCACCGATTACGAAACGTCCAACATCACGGGCGTTATGGACGGCGATTTGGATCCGTTTATCTTTGCCTTTTTGCGCCACGAAGCCGAGCGCAAAGCATGAGCGGGCTTTATATCCACATTCCTTTTTGCCGGCAGAAATGCCGCTATTGTGACTTTGCCTCTTTTGCAGGCGCCGAAGCGTTGATAGACGACTATTTGGCGGCCCTGGCCAAAGAGGCTTCTTTTTATGCGCCCGCCCGGTTTGGCACGCTCTACATCGGCGGCGGCACGCCCAGCTTGCTTTCGGCCAAACAATTGGACAGCCTGTGCCAAATGGTGACGCATTTTTTTGGTCCCGTTTCTTCTTTTGCCGAAAGCACCCTGGAAGCCAACCCCGAAAGCTGCACCCCCGAAAAACTGCGCGTTTTAAAACAAGCCGGCCTAAATCGTTTAAGCCTGGGGCTTCAAAGTTTTGACGATAATGTGCTTAAGCGCATTGGGCGCATTCACGACGTGAAAACCTTTTTAAAAGCCTATGAGGCCGCCCGCAAAGAAGGCTTTGATAACGTCAGCGTAGATTTAATTGCCGGGTTGCCGGGGCAAAGCAAAGCCCTTTTTTTAGACGGACTTAAAAAATTGATAGCCTTGGCGCCCGAACATATTTCCGTATACGGTTTACAGGTGGAAGAAGGAACGCCTTTTTATAAAGAGGGTGTGCAAAGCGACGACGATTTATTGCGCGACGAGCTGGAACAAACCCATTTTATGCTGCAGGCGGCGGGCTATACCCATTATGAAATTTCCAACTTCGCCCGCCCCGGGCGGGAAAGCCGCCATAATTTAAACTATTGGCAAAACGGGGAGTATTTGGGGTTGGGCAGTGCGGCGGCTTCGTATCATAACGGGGTGCGGCGCAGCAATATTTCGTCCCTGCGGGCATACGTGCACGCTATGCAGCAGGGCCGCCCCGAGCAGGAGTTTGCCGAACGCTTGCAAGGCAAAGCCAAAGAAGGGGAGCAAATTATGCTCGGCCTGCGCATGCTGGGCGGCGTGCGCCTGACGGCGCAGCAGCAAAAGATGTTCGCTCGTGAAATTGAAGGCCTCGTGCGCCGTGGGCTTGTGGAGAAAACCGGCAATTTAATAAAATTAACCTTTGAAGGAGTGTTCTTGGCCAATCAGGCTTTTATGGCTTTTGTCGGCCCGTTTGAGGAAGAAAAATGAACGTAACCGCTTACCGCACTTCTGTGTTTAAAGAAAATCAGGATTTGCCCGCTTTTATTGCTAAGCACGTGCCCCAACTAAAAGACGGAGACATTTTGGTGGTGTCTTCCAAACTGATTTGTCTGTGGCTGGGGTTGACGGTGCCGTATAAAAGCAAAAGCCAAAAAGAAGAACTGATTGTGCAGGAAAGCGACGCCGCTTTAAAAACGCAGCTTGCATGGCTGACCCTAAAAGGCGGCATGGTGATGACCAATGCCGGCATTGACGAGTCCAACGCCGACGGAAAACTGTTGCTTATGCCGCATGATTTATATGCCTGCGCGGGCTATTTGCGCAAGGCCTTGCTGGCACACTATCACCTTAAAAAATTGGGCGTCATTATTACCGACAGCATGATTTTGCCGCTGCGCGCCGGCGTGATTGGCGCGGCGGCGGCGTATGCCGGCTTTAAAGGCGTGCGCGACGAGCGCGGTAAGAAAGACATTTTCGGCAAAAAGCTGGAAGTGACATTTGTAAACCTGGCCGACGCGTTGGCTGCGGCCGCTGCCGTAAACATGGGGGAGCGCAACGAACGCAAACCGCTCTGCCGCATAGAAGAGGCGCCGGTGCAGTTTACGTCCAAAGTCAACCCGAAAGAAATTGTTTATCCGCCGCAGCAGGATTTGTATGCGCCTTTGTTTAAGGCGGTGGGACTTACCGGAGAGAAAAATGAAAAACATCATAAATGAGTTCAAGCAGTTTATTATGCGCGGCAATGTGCTGGACATGGCCGTAGGCATTATCATCGGCGGAGCGTTTACCAAAATTGTCAACTCCATGGTGGCAGATGTGATGATGCCGCCGCTGGGGCTGTTGATGGGCAAAGTAAACTTCTCCAATTGGTTTATTGTCATTAAAGACGGCGCCACCACGGCCGGGCCGTATGAGTCCCTGGAGGCTGCGGAAGCCGCCGGCGCCACGACGCTTAACATCGGCAATTTTTTAAACTCGGTCATCAGTTTTGTCATTGTGGCGTTTTGTATCTTTTTGTTAATCAAAGCCATTAACCGCTTTAACCGCAAAAAGAAAGAAGCTGCCCCTGCCGCTCCTGCTACCAAAACCTGCCCGTATTGCTTTAGCGAAATTGACCCCCGCGCCGTGCGCTGCCCGCACTGTACGGCAGAGCTGGAAAACAAATAAATTTAAGCGCTTCTGAAAACAGAAGCGTTTTTGACACCTTGCGTAATGCCCCGGCAAAAGCCCGGGGCATTTCTTATCCATAACGGCTATTTGCCATTAGACGGCTTTTTGTTACAATGGGAGTATGATTTATTTTGCACATCGCGGCGCCAGCGCCCTTGCTCCAGGAAATTCTTTACCGGCTTTTGCCTTAGCCCGGCAGGAGGGCTGCACCCATTACGAATTGGACGTGCACCTTAGCAAAGACGGTTGCCTGGTGGTGCACCACGATTATTTTTTGGGCACGGACACTTCCTGCAATAAACAAATTAAAGATGTTACGTTTGCCGATTTGGAGCATTGCCGCATCTTGCATTCGTTTGATAAAGACATGATTGTTCGCCCGCCGATTTTGATGGAAGTTTTGCCCGTGATTGTGGAAGATTTGCAGCTTTTAAATATTGAAATTAAAAACGATGACAATGTCTATCCCGACATTGAAAAAATTCTGTGGCAGCGGGCCAGCGTGTACGGGCCGGAAGCCATGAAGAAACTTCTTTTTTCCAGCTTTGATTATCCCACTCTGCAGCGTTTGCGCAAAATTGCGCCTACGGCCCAAATTGGTTTGCTAACGCGCATGTTTGAACCGCAGACCGCGCGCAATATCAACGCCTACAGCGTGCACATGAATAAAACGCGCATTACCAAAGAAATTGTGGATATTTGCCATGCAGAAGGGCGCAAAGTGTTTGTGTATACGGTAAACGATAAGTATACGGCCCGCTCGCTGGAGCGTATCGGGGTGGACGGCATTTTTACCGATAACCCGGGGCTGTTTCTGCCCGGCAAGCACGAGCTTCCCCCACAGTTGTGTGAAAAATATACGCCGCTTAAACTTTCCAAAAAAACACGCATTCCGCGTGGCAATATATAAAATAAAAAACCCGCGCTGTTTGCGCGGGTTTTTGTTTTAGTAATCGTAACCGGAATAGGTATCTGTCGAAGCAGAAGTGTCTGTCGTGGCAGCTGCCGGTTGCCCACCATAATATTGATCCGGCGAGTAGCGGCGCGGTTTTTCCCACAGGCGTTTGGTCTTGCGGTAATCGCGTTCGCTGGGCACGCCGGGCACCATGGGCTGGGTGCGGTCGTCAAAGAAATACACGTTTTTCTGCGTGTCGGGCTGTACGTCAAAAAGGTATTCGGACTCCACATTGGGTTTGGCTTCGCGGCGTTCGGTATAGGCTTGGCGGTCCAAATCTTCCAAGTAGTCTTCTTCGGTCAAATAAATTTTGCGCTGATAAGGCTGTTGCTCTTCTTTGGTCTGGCTGGAAGAGCAAGCCGCTAAGCCCAAGCAAAAGGCAGACAAAAGCAATAAATGTGTCAGGTTTTTCATATTTTCTCCTTAAATCTTTCTTTCCCCTGATAATATAATGTTTTCAAGCAAACACGCAAGCGTTACCGGCCCCACTCCGCCGGGAACGGGGGAAACGCGGCAGTGTTTGTCCAGCAATTGCTGGGTGCAGGCGTCGCCGCACAGGCGGCCTTGGCTGTCTAAGTTGGTGGCAATATCTATCACCACGGCACCTTCTTTTACTTCCGCCCCGGTCAGCAAGCCCGAATGACCGGCCGCGGCACAAATTAAATCAGCCCCTTTTAAAGACGCCGCCAAATCGCGGGTAAAGGTATGGCAAATTTTAACGGTAGCATTGCGGCAGGTAAGCAAATGCGCCAACGGGCGGCCCACCGTGGGGGAACGTCCAATGACCGCCGCTTCCATGCCTTGCGGGTCTATACCGTATTCGTCCAGCAGGCGGATAACCGCCATGGCCGTACAGGGTACAAATGTGGGCAGATTTTTAATGTCTTGCCAGGTTTTGCACAAAAACAAATTGCCGGCAGAAATGTTGGACATGCCGTCAATGTCTTTTTCCGGCGCGATAAAGCGGGTAAAACCGCTTTCCGCCAAAGCCGGCGGCAAAGGCCGCGGGATTAAAATGGCGTCCACTTTGGGGTCGGCTGAGGCTTGCTTTAAGAGGGATAAAAACGTGTCCACCGGGGTGGCGGCATTTACTTCATGTATGGTTGCCTGCACGCCCAGCTTTTCGGCGGCCTGCACTTCTTTTTTCATGTAAACATAGGCGCCGTAGTCGTCGGAAGAGCCAATAGCTACCAGCCGAATGGGTCGTCCCAGTTTTTCATGCGCAAGCTGCGCCCTTTGCTGTAAAGGGGCGCGCAGACGGGCGGCCAATGTTTTTCCCTCTAAAATCATATATATATAATATCAAATTAAGGTGTACTATTAGATTAAAAGCCTTTATTTTTATTGTTTTTATTTTGTATGTTGTAGGGTGGAAGATCTTCTGTTTCATTTTGGTAAAAATAAAATAGAAGATAAAGAGGTCTGGAGAGGAAAAATGTATAAAAGTAAAAAAAGGGCGTTTACATTAACCGAATTGTTGGTAGTGGTTATTGTATTGGGCACGCTGGCCGCGGTGGCGGTACCCAAGTTTTCGCGCGTGTTGGAAACGCGCCGCACGGGGGAAGCAGAAGCGATGCTTTCT
>CALUQA010000043.1 GCA_944322775.1 uncultured Elusimicrobiales bacterium | reverse complement strand
GAAAGGCTAAACGTTTGCTTTTTCAATTTGTTGAAAGCTTCCATGTCCTGCGGGGGGTATTCCGGCGTGGTTTTAATGGTAATTAAAATGGCTGCTATCAGCACCACAGCCCCAATGTAAAAGGAATAACGCACCGTGGCGGGGATATGCCCCAAAGGCGCCTGCGTGCTTACGCCGAGCGCCGTTAAAATTTGCGGCAGGAAAGAGGCAATAACCGCCCCAGCGCCAATCATAACGCTTTGCATGGCATAGCCGGTTTTGCGCTGGTTTTCGGGCAAAATATCACCCACAAAAGCGCGGAAGGGTTCCATGCTTACGTTGACGGAGGTGTCCAAAATCCACAAGGCAATCACCGCCATCCAGATGGCCGAAGCCTGCGGCATTAAAATTAGTGCCAAGGCGGAAAAAATGGCTCCGCCCAAAAAGTACGGGCGGCGCCGGCCCAGTTTGCACCAAGTGCGGTCGCTGAAGTACCCGACCAACGGCTGTACCAAAAGCCCGGTGACAGGTGCTGCCAGCCATAAAAGCGGGATTTGGTCTTCCCGCGCGCCCAGACGGGAATAAATGGCACTCATATTGCCCATCTGCAGTGCCCAGCCAAATTGTATGCCAAAAAAGCCAAGGCACATTAACATAATTTGTTTAAAATTTTTTTGTTCATGTGTTGGATGCATGCGGTTTTCTCCAATAAATATGAAGATAATTCCATTATAACAAGATTTACGAATATGGCAACGATAAAAACCTAAAAATTGCTATCATATAAAAAACCGGAGATTTATTTATGTGGGTTTTGTTTGCCTTGCTTTCTGCCGTGTTTGCCGCGTTGACGGCCATATTGGCCAAGATAGGCATTGAAAATGTAGATTCCAACTTGGCCACGGCTATTCGCACGTTGGTGGTTGTGTTTTTTGCGTGGGGCATTGTGCTTTTTACCGGGGCCCACCATCAGCTGGCAGATGTGAGGGGACGAAGCTGGCTGTTTTTAATTTTATCGGGCTTGGCCACGGGGGCTTCATGGTTGTTTTATTATCGTGCTTTGCAATTGGGCGAAGCGGCCCGCGTGGCGTCGGTAGATAAATTAAGCATTGTGCTTACCATTGTGCTGGCCTTTGTTATTTTGCATGAAGCCGTCAGCCTAAAAGTGCTTGCCGGCGGCGCGCTGATTACGGCCGGGGCACTGCTGATGATTTTTTAGATATAATTTATAGGAATAGGTATGGAAAACGAACCTTTGGACAGCGTAAACGAATATTTTAAACATATAGGGCAAATCACGCGGGAAGTAAACCGTGAGGAGATGGCCGCGCTGTGGAAAAAGGTGAAAAAAGGCGATAAAGAAGCCAAAAATAAAATGATGGAAATGAACCTGCGCCTGGTTATTCCCACGGCCAAACGTTTCCAGCGGCCGGGCATGGAATTAATGGATTTGATTGAAGAAGGAAACCTGGGGCTTTTGCAGGCCATTGAAAAATTCCAACCGGAAAAAGGCTACCGTTTTTCCACCTATGCCGTGTATTGGATTGAACAGTATATCCGCAAATATATAGAAGAACAATCCGGCTCTATTAAAATTCCTTCCCATGCGTGGGGCAATTTAAAACGTTGGTTTAAAGCGTGGAACAGTTTAAAAGAAGCCAACGGCCGTGACCCTTCGTTAAGTGAAATGGCAGCTGAGCTGGATTTAAGCGCCCGCCAGGTAAAAGCCATTATGGACACGCTCAATGCCGCCACGGGGGTGGACTCGCTGGCGTCTTTGGTGGGGGAAGAAGACGAACTGACGCTGGAAGACAAAATCAGTGACGATGGCAAGGGCAATCCGCATGATGTTTTCATGCGTTCTGAAAATATGCAGATTTTGCAGCAAAGCCTTAAAAATTTAAACGACCGTGACCGCGAAATTTTGACCATGCGCTTTGGCCTTTTGGACAATGAGCCCAAAACATTGGGCGAAGTGGCTGAGAAAATGGGCCTTTCCCGCGAGCGTGTGCGCCAAATAGAAGAGCGTGCCGTAACGGAAATGCGCAAAGCGGCCCGCAAAGCTGGGTTGCTGGAAGGCGTGCCGGTGGACCACCGCACGCGCAAATTGCACACAGGCATGAGCGTAAAACAAAAGACCAATATTTTGGGCGAAGTGGTGGACCGCAGCCCGTTGGCCCGTTTGTTGCACCGCCGGGCCATGGCGCAAGAGGCCGCCCGCAAAGCCGCGGCTGAAAAAGCCAAAAGCAAAAAAGCCGTACCGGCCAAAGCCAAAACGGCCAAAAAAGCAAAACCCATTAAAAAAACAACGTCGAAAACTAAGACAAAAGCAAAAAATAAACGTAAATCTGCTTAAAATAAAATCCCGCGTAAAAGCGGGATTTTTTATGTATGAGTTTGTGGCTTAGAAAAGAGGCTCTGTTTCAGCTGAGAATATATCTCCAGCCATGTACAAAAAACTGTATGGCTATCTGGTACGGGAGAAAAAATAAAAAAAGGACTAAAATGCCCCCGGCGGGAGTCGAACTCGCAACTTTCTCCTTAGGACGGAGCTACTCTATCCAATTGAGTTACGGGGGCGTCGGAGTATATTTTAGCAAGTTTGGGGGCTCTATCCAAATGCTAACCCAAAACTGGCTTGCTTTCATAATAAGGGCTTATTTATAATAAGCACAGAAATAAAGGAGGGGAAAATGTCTTTTACTGATTTAATGACAATGCGTCGTTCGCGCTACGTTCTTACGGATAAAATTCCTTTTTCTGATGAGCACCTGCAGGAGTTGTTGGAAAAATGTGTTAAAAACACGCCGTCTGCCTTTAACAGCCAAAGCGCCCGCCTGGTGTTGTTATTGGGGGCAAAACATAAACAATTTTGGGATATGACACTGCAATGTTTGCAGAAAATAATTTCTGAGCAGCAACTGCCGGCCACTAAACAAAAAATAGCATCTTTTGCCGCGGCATACGGCACTGTCTTGTATTATGACGATACGGACACGGTAAAAGGCCTGCAGGCTAAGTTCCCGGCATATTCGGCCAATTTCCCCGTATGGGCGCAACAGGCCAATGCCATGCTGCAATATGCCGTGTGGACGGCTTTGGCTGAAGAAGGAGTGGGGGCCTCTTTGCAGCATTATAACCCGCTGATAGACCAGGCTGCTGCACAAGCGTATCATATCGCGCCTTCCTGGCAATTGGTGGCCCAAATGCCTTTTGGCATTGCCGGCGGCCCGGCAGGAGAAAAAACATTTCTGCCGCTTGAGCAACGCTTTAAAATTGAAAAATAGACATAAAAAACCCCTGCTTTTTAGCAGGGGTTTTTGTTAGCGGGACAAATGCTTGGTGGAAGAGCGCAGTTGCTGTGCGGCTTGCGAAGAAGGATTGGTGTTAAGCCCTTCTTTGATAAAGGCCGCCTGCTGCGGGGTCATTTGGCTCATTTCGTGCAGAGCCTGAGTCCCCTGTATGCAGATTGTGCGCACATCTTCATCTTTTTCCATTTTGGCCAGTTCTTGCGGGGTAGCATTTAAGAACAAATTAAAGTTGCTTTGAATGCGGTTAGCCATAGACTGTGCATTGGCGTCATGAGAGGCCAAGCCCAACGTTACCATTAAACCGATAACCAACAGGTTGTTAGAGTGGAAAAGGTGGCGGCACATGCCCATTAAACGTTCATACAGCGGCATATTTTTTTCAATGGACCAGCGGATCAACAAACGCATATAGTTGGAAGCAGATTCTTTTCCGCCGCCAATGCCCACGACAGAGGCTTGTTTAACAATATGTAAAAATTCTTTTTGTTGTTGTTCCGTTGCGGCTTTTAACCAGGGTTCTTGGCTGAGTTTTTTGAACAAGGTTTCCCGTTCGGCGGACGGAACTCTGCTATCAAAAAGTTTTTCGTATATTTTTAATTCATCATCCAAGTCCTTGGAATAGCTTACCAAATCCATATAGTGATTCTTTTTGCTGGAAAATCTGCGCTGCAGTTGGTCAAGGCTGGATTGATATTGGGCTTTTTCTTCGGCCCATACTTTTTGGGCCTCTTTAAAACCTTCCGCCATGTTGGTTTGATGGCGCAGCTGTTGTTGCAAATATTTATTGCTGCTTAACAATTCGCTAATCGTCTTTTCGCTTTTGGCAGATTCCGTTTGATAAATATTTCCTAAACGTTTGTTAATAAGTTTTTGGTTGTTAACTTCGGTTTGAGCGGCTTTGAGGGCCTGTTCATAGGAGGCTTTTAAGTTAATATTTTCGACGGTTTTGTCCAACAAGTCTTTTGAAACGGCGTTTAATTTTAATTGATAGCGCACTCTTTGCACGATTAATAAAGCCAAGGCCGTGCCGCCAATGCCAAGAATGGTTACCCCTTCTTTTTTAATCCAGGGAGCTTTTTGAATATCCTTTTTGGCTTGTTGTTGATATTGTGCTAAAGACTGGGGTTGTTGATGTGCAAGCGGTTGGGCGTTAGGCGCCGTTGCCCACACCAACGGAGAGTTTAGAATGGTGAAACACAGAGTAAGAGCAATAATTTTTTTAATCATGAGAGACCTTCTTTTATAGTATTTAGAACGAACATATCGTCTATATTTTTATTCTAGAAAGAAGGAAAAGCCCTCACAAGGGACTAAAGGCCCAGAGAAGTACTAGGCCTTTAGGCAACGATTAAAAGGCAAGCTCTTGTTCGTCGAAGTGACTTTCTGCCATAAGGGCCAAAGCGTGGGTTATTTGGGCGCATAAATCTACCGCTTGTGGATTTGTGGCTAGGGCAGCCAAATCTTTTTCGTCGGCATCAACAAACAAAAGCGGATTATTGGCCAGGCGGTGCAGCATTTTATCGTTGGAGTACATGGCGTCAAAGTAGGCATCGGTTGCCAGCAGTATGCCGCCAAAAACAATCATGCGTTTGGCAATTACAAAATATAAAGAGGTGGTGGAAGATTGCGCCGCTTTTTGTTCCAAAAAGTGCAGTGCCATTTGCCGCCCGCCATTCTTTTTGCGCATAACGGCTTCGTCCAAGGCTTGCATTAAGCCTTGCTGCTCCGAAAGAGGAAGTCTTTCCAAACGGGGGGCGTAATTTTTAAAAATTTGTTTGCTTAAATAGGTGTTTGGGCGAATTTCTTTTGTGGTGTTGCCAAATAAAGACGGCTCCGTCTGCGGCCGCGGAGACACGGGCTTTTGGGGCTCGTCAAGCCAAGAAAGGTCTTTGCCTGCCGGTTGAGCAAACAAATCCCCGGTTAATTCCTGTTTTTTGGCAAACATATGATAGCGGGCTTTGGGCAAAGAGGGGGAAAAACTTTTGGGCTTTAATTTGCCTGTGGATTGCTGAATGCCTGCCACCGCTTTGGCCGCTTGGGCAGAGGTGGCTTGCAAGCCGGCCTGCAAAGCAGCCCCGGCGGCGGTCAAAATTAACAATTGACGCAAGTATTTGCCTTGAGCAGAGGAAGGATTTAAATATTCTCTGGCTTGCTGTTGTAGTTGTTTTAAGGCAGGTAACGAGGTTTTATTATTGGCAGCTTTTAGATCGGGTGAACTAAAAGCGATTAAACAACAAACAGATATAAAAAGAGAAAAAAGTTTATTCATAACTTTATTTTAAAAAAGGCCTTGGCCTGCCGCAAGGGCACAAAGACCTGTTTTGGGCCTGGGCCCTTTAAAAAAGCCCGCCGAAAGGCGGGCTTTTAAGTTTAGCGGGCTAAAGCTTTTGTCAACGCTTGCGGATTGGCCGCTGTTTGCAGCAGGTGTTGCTCGGCCGCTTGTTGCGTTAAGGTTTGGGCTTCTTCTTCTTGAACCTGCAATGAGGCGGCTTGGTCTATGGCAGCGGCAATTTGCCGGCAGAGTGTATTAGCCTGGGGATCTTTTTCCCATTCTTCCAGTTGGGCCTTGTCGGCCTGCAAAAATAAAGCCGGGTTGCTTTCCAAGCGGTTTAATTTTGTTTGGGCTGCGATAGATTGTGTCGGCGTGATTAAAGCAGAAAAAATGCCCACAATAGCAATAACCTTTACATAACGGCCGGCTTGAATGTAGAGCTGTTTAACGCTGATGTTGGGCGCTTTCCCAATTAAAGAGGAAAGTTCCATCAATGTCTTTTGGGCGGACTGGTTTTGAGATACGTGGTCCAAGTTCCATAAAACAGAGCGGATTTCCTGATCGCTCAAATAAGAAAATTGGTAAGGTTTTTCTGCCAACAGGCGTTTTGAAAGGTCTGTTTTTGCTAAATATTTATAACCTTCAGCCGTAGGTTTGGTGGCTGTTTTGCTGGGAATGAGCGGGCGTTCTTTTTTTTGTCTTTCTAACATGTTGTTGGCCTGTTCCCACAAGTCCAGAGCTTTGTCTCTTTGGTGAACCAAATTGGCGCGCTGGTCGCGCAGGGTTCTTACTTCATACCGGTAATCCTGCAAGGCTTTTTGCAGTTCTTCCGTTTGGTTTTGCAACGCGCGTTTTTGGTGCCGCAGACGCAAATTGTTTACGGACAGCCAGCCAACACCGCCCACCCCAATACCAATGGCTGTTGTGATTAAATATTTTTTAATCCAAGGGTTCATCTCCGTTTGTTGTTTGGCTTGGGTTTGCAGTTCAACTAAAGAACGATCCGACTGAGCAAAAAGAGTGGTACTAAAACAGCAGAGCAGCAGACAAGATAAAATACGCACCGGCAATTTCATAAGAACCTCCCAAATTAAAATAAGAGCTTTCTTTTATTATAAAACCAACAGGTGCCCAAAGACAAGAAAAATTTTTGCAGGCAGAAACATAAAAAAAGAGCCTCTTTGCAGAGGCTCTATATGGTTTCCGGACTAGGACTCGAACCTAGAATGACTGGACCAAAACCAGTAGTGATACCATTTCACCATCCGGAATTAAAATTACTTTGCTTCTTGTGTTGAAGGGGCTTTTTCTTCAGCCGCCGGCTGGGGGTTTTTAGCCAGTTCGTCCTGATAAGCCTTTAACACGTTTTCTTCCAAGTACTTGCGGAACTCTTGATTAATCGGGTGCACCATGTCTTTGTGAGTTCCATCAGGCAACTTGCGGGAAGGCATGCACAAAAATACGCCTTTGGTGCCCTCCACCACTTTCATATTCCGCACCACAAATTCGTTGTCAAACGTTACGCTTGCAAACGCTTTGAGGCGATCTTCCCCCATCAAATGGATGCGAATTTCAGTTATTTTCATCCCTGCTCCCTCCGAAACGTACAGTAAATACTTTTCGTCCCTTTTGTTTAATTCTCCCTGCTAAATCCTCAGCCAGTTGCCGGTTAGGAGTTAAAGCAAAAACGGTTGAACCGGAGCCGGACATTAATGGGCTTGCACCCAGGGCAGAAAAGTCTTCCTTTACGTCACGTACGGAACAAACATACGGCAATACTGCTTCCTCCAAGCGGTTGAATAACAAGTGCTGCCACTGCAGCAGAGGAAGCCCTTTTTGTATCGCTACTATTAATTTATCTAAATTAGAGAGGCTTGTCAAGACGTCCTCTTTGGCGGGCAGGTGCAAACGGGCAAAGACGCCTTTGGTTGGCACGGCCGTGTCCGGATAAACCAGCACGGCCCAAGGAAGGGTGCCGGAAAAAGCCACGGGGGATAATTTTTCGCCAATGCCTTCCCCTTTTAAAAACGTGTCCGGATATAAAAACAGCGGCACGTCGGCCCCCAGTTTGGCGGCTTGGGCTAAAAGCAAAGACGGGTCCTTTTTAAAAAGGCGGCACAGCCCCAAAAGTACCGTGCCCGCGTCGGAGGACCCTCCGCCCAGGCCGGCGCCGGTAGGAATGTTCTTTTCTAATTGAATGCTGACGGATAACGGCATTTGAAAGGCGTTTTCAAAAGCCCTGACAGCTTTTAAAGCCAGGTTGTTTTCGTCATTGGATATTTGGTCTGCAAAAGGCCCGCTGATATCCAGTTGCAGTTTCTCTCCCGTCGTTTGCTCGGCCTGTATTTGCAGTTTGTCTGCCAAAGAAGTTTTTACAAAAAGCGTAGCCAGTTCGTGGTAGCCGTCCGGCCGTTTGCCGGTCACTTCCAAAAATAAATTTAGTTTTGCCGGTGCCGGCAAAGTGATAGAAGCCATGATGAAAGCAGTTCCTTATAATGTATAGATTGATCTTAAAAATTGGCAAGCATTATTTAAATGCTTTCCTTTCCGTGTTGTGCACCAGGGAACCCCAGTGGTACTCTTCGTTTAAAAGCAGGTCGCCGTTTTCGGCATAAATATTTTTGGTGCCTTCCAGCAAACCGTCGGCATAAAATTCACTGCTGCGTTTGTTTCCGTTGCGGAAGAAGCAAAGGCGTTCGCCGTCCAAACGACCGTTTTTATAATTTTCCTGATACCACAGCTCCCCTTCGGGAAAATAGATAACTCTTCTGCCTTGCAATTTGCCGTTTTCGTAATTTTCTTCACAGTCAATGCTGCCGTTTTGATGAAATGATATGCGTGGGCCTTGCAGTTTGCCGTTTTTGTAATGCGCTTTCATGCACGGGGCTCCATCCGGGAAAAAGCATTCCCAGTCCCCGTCCAACTGTGCATTTTTATAAAAAGCGGTTGTCTTGGTGGTTCCGCCTGCAGAGTAGGAATAATATTCGGCCTCGCCTTGCAGCTGTCCTTTTACATATTGTTCTTTGGATATGAGCTGCGATTTTTCGTTATAGCGAGTTAATTGCCCGTTTAATTTGTTGTCTTTATATTCCGCTTCGGCACGTAAAATGCCGTTTTCGTCAAATTCTTTGGCAGGGCCGTCCGGAATGGAACCCAGCAATTCCAATGTGGCGCCGTTGGCGGCCACGGTTTGTTCGGCCACTTCTTTTCCGTCAATATAAAAAGACTGAGTAGCTTTGTTGACCCGAATGACGGTGCCGTCATAGTGGGGTTGCGGTTTGGACTGGGGCTGCACAATGGGAGTGCCATGCAAAGTGTGGTCGGCTACGTCTAAAAGCATGCCGTTTTTGTATTTTTCGGAAAAAGTAATTTCTCCGGTAGACAGATCAATAATTTCCAAATCACCGTCCAGTTTACCGCCTTTGTAATGTTTGACGGTTTTTGTGTGTACGTCAAACTCTTCCACCTCTCCTTCCGGCAGGGTGCCTGCTGTGTTGATGAGGTTATGGTCTTTGTCCAAAAATTCTTTGGCCAGCGGCAAAGCCCGGTAATAGCTGCGGCTATCGGGCGTAACTAAACAAATAATTTTTTCTTTCATGGCGTTCTCTCTTCTTTTAAATATACTTTTTATCGGCTGTTTTCACAAGGCCTCTTTTTAGGCTGCAAGAAGGGCAAAACCCTTCTTTAGGGCTTGACAGGGACCTCTAGGACTGATACCCTTTTAGAAAGACCTTTATTTTTACACCCTAGGGGGAATTATGAGCGAAGTAATGTTGACTGACGAAAATTTTGAAAAAGAAGTATTACAGTATAAAGGTGCCGTAATGGTGGACTTTTGGGCCCCGTGGTGCGGCCCCTGCCGCATGCTGGCCCCGGTGGTGGAAGAGCTGGCCAAAGAATATGAAGGCAAAGTGAAAATTTGCAAACTGAACACCGACGAAGGTTCCATGACCAGCGCCAAATATCATATTACTTCCATTCCGACCGTCATCTTCTTTAAAAACGGGGAAGTGGCCGGGCAAACCATTGGCTTGCAATCCAAAGCCGCGTTGCAGGACAAATTAAACTCTTTGCTGTAATACCAAGGAGGCAAAATGAAACGTGCATTGCTGGCAATAGTTGCCGCATTTTTGGCATGCCCGCTGGCGGCCCAAGTGCAATATAACGCGCCCGAACGGCAAATGCCAGAGGACGTTTATAGCGCTTTTATGTCTTTTGCTGAGTTAACCAAACAACAAAAACAACTTCAGGCAGAAGGCATGGAGCTTGCCGCTGCACAACAACAGCTTTTAAACCAGGCCAAAGCGCAATTGCAAGGCGTTATCGTGGTGGAAGTCGGTTTTGATGGTTGCCCTCCCTGCTTGCAGTTGCTGCAAACGTTGCTCCAGCCTGGCAACGACGGACAGTCTATGCTGCAATACTGGAAAAACAAAGGCGTACGTTTTTATCAGCTTGACAGCAATAAAGACAGCGTTCGCCGCGGCAAAAAACTGACCACCATTTGGAATGTGGAGTCCGCCCCTACGTTATTGATTTTTAAAAATGGCGAACTCATGACGCATAATTTCGGCTCCGGCCAAATGCAAAGCCAACTTAATGGGTTTGATGTAAACGCAGCCGGCTCCGTATTAGACATGCTTAAAAAATGGACGGAATTTGCCGTTAAGTAATACTTTTTGCCGGACCGCGTAAACGCGTGGTCCGGCATTTATCTTTTCTATGAATGCTCCCGCCGAAAATACTTTTTTCTTAATTGATGCACACGGTTTTTTACACCGCAACTATCATGCCTTGCCCAAACTGACCACCTCTTCGGGGCAGGAAGTGGGGGCTTTGTACGGTTTTGTGCGCTGGCTGATTAAGCTGCTTAACGAAAAAAATCCCGCTTACGTGGCCGTTTGTTTTGACTCGGCCGGCGGCTGTGCCCGACGCAAACGGTTGCTGCCCACCTATAAAGCCAACCGCAAAAAACCAGACGATGCTTTGGTCAGCCAGCTGGATTTGGCGCGGGATATGGTGCGCGATTTGGGCTTAACCGTGGTGGCCAAAGAAGGCATTGAAGCCGATGATTTAATGGCCTTTTTGGCGCTGCAGGCGCAAAAACAGCAGGTGCACAGCGTGCTGGTGACGTCGGACAAAGACGTGTACCAATTTTTAAGCGATTATATTTCCGTTTGGCCCTCCGGCGGCAAAGACGGCATAAAAGGCCCGCAGGCCGCCAAAGAAAAATTTGGCGTGGAGCATAATTTTCTGCCGGATTATTTTTCTATCGTCGGGGACGCTTCCGACAATGTGCCCGGCGTGGCCGGTGTGGGCCCCAAAACTACGGTGGAGCTTATTAACACCTTTGGCCATTTGGAAGATATTTTGCGCGCGGCCCAAAACGACGACCCGCGTATGAAACCCACCCTGGCCAAAAAATTGCGCGAACAGGAAGGCAGTGCGCTGCTTTCCAAGCAACTGGTGGTGCTGGACCCGGATCTCAATATGCCCTTTTCTTTAGAGGACTATAAAGTGCGCACTCCCAATCCGGCCCAATTGGCGGCCATGTTTGAGCGCTATGAATTTAAAAATTTATTGGAATCTTTCCGCCCCAAAACCGCCCATGCGGGGGAACTGTTTTCCGCCCCGGCAGCTTCGGCCCCGCTGAAAGATATTTTGGATAAAGCCGCCACGGCGCCGGAAGTGTTTTTGTATACGGAAGACGACCAATTTTTATTTTCCGTGTCGGAAGATGAATATGCGCTTTTGCCGCTTGCCGACATACAGCCCTGGGAACTGGACGCCCTAAAGAAAGTCGTGCTTAACGACGCCGTGCTTAAAAACGGCTACGATTTAAAATTTACCTTGCGGGAACTGAATATTCCGCTTCAAGGGCAAAACATTCGCTGCTTTGACGGACGTTTGGCACGCTATGTGCTGGACCCGTCGGGCGATTTAAGTCCTGCCGGCGCCATAGCACATTATTTTTCGGCCTTGGTTAATCAGGAAGATGTATCCCAGCGCTTGCCCTTATATAATAAGTATGCGTTTAAAATGCGCGTCAAATTGGAAGAAGATTTAAAAGCGCGCAATATGTGGCAGGTGTATCAAACGCTGGAGCTGCCGCTGATGGTGGTGCTGGCGGATATGGAATTTACGGGCATGAAGGTGGACTGCGCCTGGTTGGAAAGCTTTAAAATTTTGCTGGAAAAAGAAATGGCTTCTTTGCAAAGCCAAATAGACCAAACGGCCGGCACGCCTATTAACATCAACTCTACCCGCCAGCTGGGGCAGCTTTTGTTTGAACAGCTGCATATCCCGCCTGTCAAAAAGACCAAAACGGGTTACTCTACCGATGAAGAAGTGCTGGCGCAAATAGCCTCCATTCACCCCGTGGCGCAACAGATTTTGGATTACCGCGCCAATGCCAAACTGAAAAGCACCTATGTGGACAATTTGCTTTTAATGGCAGACGACAACGACCGCGTCCATTCGTACTTGGACCAAACCGGTACGGTCACGGGGCGTTTGTCCAGCTCGGCCCCCAACTTGCAAAATATTCCCGTCCGCACCGAAAAAGGCCGCCAGCTGCGCCGCGCCTTCGTGGCGGAAAAAGGCCATGTGCTTTTAAGCGTGGACTATTCCCAAATTGATTTGCGCGTGCTGGCCCACGAAAGCAACGACCCCGCCTTGGTGCAGGCATTTTTAGACGGGGGGGATATTCATACGCAGACGGCGGCGCAAATTTTTGGCGTCATGCCGCTGATGGTAACCGACGAAATGCGTTCTGGCGCAAAAGCCGTAAATT
>CALUQA010000042.1 GCA_944322775.1 uncultured Elusimicrobiales bacterium | reverse complement strand
ATGTCCAGATACACTGAAGCCAGCTGCAAAAAATGCAGAAAATTAGATTGCAAACTTTTCCTCAAAGGCACCAAATGCTACACCAACTGCGTCATTGACAAGTTGGCCTCCGCCAAAGTGCGCGGCGGTAAAGCCGGCAAAGCACGCCGTGCTAAAATTTCCGAATACGGCATTCGCTTGCAGGAAAAACAGAAAGCCAGACTGCAGTCCGGCATGTCTGAAATTCCGTTCCGCAATATGTTTGACAAGGCCTCCAAATTGCAAGGTCAAACCGGTGAAAATTTCTTGCGCTTGTTGGAAACCCGCTTGGATAACATCGTGCGCCGCTTAGGTTTTGCGGTGTCCTTGAAAACGGCCCGTCAACTGGTATTGCACGGTTTTGTGACCGTTAACGGCAAAGCCGTCAACGTGCCTTCTTTCCAAGTGAAACCGGGCGACAAAGTGACCTTGAAAGCCGCTTTGGCCGAAAATCCGACCGTCAAACAAGGCCTGGAAGAAACGGAAAAGCGCAACCAGCGCCCCAGCTTCTTGGAATATGACGCGGAGAAATTGACCGGCAAACTTTTGAGATGGCCTGACAGAGCGGAAATGTCCTACCCTGTCAACGAGCAGCTGATCGTCGAATACTATTCTAAATAATAGCGCGGAGGCTGAAATGGCTTTTAATGAATTAGTTCTTCCCAAAAACATACAGTTGGACGAAAAAACCGCTTCTGACTTTTACGGCAAATTTACGGCCGAACCTTATGAAAGCGGTTATGGTCACACGGTGGGCAATTCGTTGCGCCGCATTCTGCTTTCCGGTATGGAAGGCGCGGCCGTAACGGCAGTGCGCATTAAAGGCGCCGTGCACGAATTCAGCACGCTGCCCAACGTGCGGGAAGACGTCATAGACATCTTGCTCAATTTGAAAAAAATGCGTGTCAAGATGGACAATAAAAACCGCGAATATTTGTCTTTGCACGCCTCCAAACCGGGCGTGGTGACGGCCGCCGACATTGAAGAAGTGGACGGCGTAACCATCATCAACAAAGACCTTCAGCTGGCCACCCTGGAAGTGGGCGGCAGTCTGGAGATGGAAATTGAACTTTCCCGCGGCAAAGGCTATGTGCCGGCCGAAGATTTGGCCAAAATTCAGCGCCCTGCCGGGTTTATCCCCGTGGACGCGCTGTTTTCGCCCATTGTCAAAGTGCATTATGACGTCGAACCGGCCCGCGTCGGCCAGAAAACCGACTATGACCGCCTGATCCTGGAAATCACCACCGACGGCACGCTGGAGCCCGCCCGGGCTTTGCACCGCGCGGCGGTGTTGTTGTCTGGTTCTTTGCACATTTTCACCATTGAAGGTGAAGAACCGGGTACCGTAGCCGTCAGCACGGGTGCGGACGCCCAGCAGGAACCGATTTCCATGACCGGCAGCGTCAGCGGCGCAGCCCCCGTCAACTCCAAACTGGACGAAGTATTGAACCAGTCTATTGAGTTTATTGAGCTTTCTTCCCGCTCCATCAACTGCCTGAAATCGGAAAACATCCACACGGTGCGTGATTTGGTCAAAATGTCCGAAGACGACCTGAAGATGATCAAAAATTTCGGTGCCAAATCTATGGACGAGATTAAAGAAAGACTGGCCGAGATGAATTTATCTCTGGGCATGAAAATTTAGGGTATAACCCGTTGAAAGGATTGTAAAAGATGATTAAGAATACCGGATACCGTAAACTCGGCAAAACTTCTTCTCACAAAAACGCTATGCTCAAAAACATGGCGACCAGCATTATCTTGCACGAAGAAGTAAAAACCACGCTGCCCAAAGCCAAAGAAGTGCGCCGCGTGGTGGAAGGCCTGATTACCTTGGCGAAAGCCAACAATCACCTGGCCGTCAAAGACACCCTGAAAGATAAGGCCGCCTTTAAGAAATTGTTTGAAGTGTTGGCGACCCGCTATCAGAACCGCGCGGGCGGTTTCACCCGCATTTCCCGCGCCGGCGTCCGCCAGGGCGACAATGCGCAGGTGGCAATTATTAAATTGGTGGACTAAATGGTAATCGACTATCTGGGGGGGTTGTTTTCCTCCGATCTTGGAATGGATTTGGGCACGGCCAACTGTCTGATTTACGTAAAAGACAAAGGCATTGTGTTGCGTGAGCCGTCCGTAGTGGCGGTGGAGCGCGAAACCGGCGAGGTAAAAGCCGTCGGCGCCAAAGCCAAGCAAATGCTGGGCAGAACGCCTGCGAACATTATTGCCGTGCGTCCGATGAAAAACGGCGTCATTGCCGATTTTGAAGTGACGCAGGAAATGATTCGCTATTTTATCCGTAAGGTGCACAGCCGCAGCAGTTTGCTGCGCCCCCGGATTGTGATTGGCATTCCCTCTGACATCACCGGCGTGGAACGCCGTGCCGTAGACGATGCGGCGCGTCAGGCCGGTGCACGGGAAGTCTATTTGATTGAAGAACCCATGGCTTCGGCCATGGGGGCAGATTTGCCCATTGCCGAACCGCATGCCAGCATGATTGTTGACATCGGCGGCGGCACGACGGAAGTGGCGGTTATTTCGCTGGGCGGCATGGTGGTGGCTAAATCCATCGACGTGGCCGGCGACGAACTGACCGAATGCATCGTGCAGTATTTCCGCAAGAAATACAACCTGATTATCGGGGAAACGACGGCAGAGGAAGTGAAAATCAACCTCGGCTCCGTCTACCCGCTTAAAGAAGAAAAATCCATGGAAGTAAAGGGCCGTGACCAGACGCAAGGTCTGCCCCGCACGCTGACGGTGACGAGCGAAGAAATCCGCCAGGCTTTAATGGAGCCTGTGCGCCTGATTATCGACGTTATCAAAAGCACGCTGGAAGAAACCCCGCCCGAACTGGCCGCCGACTTGGTGGACAGAGGCTTGGTGGTGGCCGGCGGCGGCAGCTTGCTGCGCGGCATTACGGATTTGATCCGCAAGGAAACCGACATTCCGGTTCACCGCGCGGCCGATCCGTTAAGTTGCGTGGCGCTGGGTACCGGCAAATTCCTGGAGCAGCTAAACGAAAAAGGCTCCCGCTTCTTTGGACATAGAGGCAAGTCTTACTAAGTTTTACGCCACACTAAGCGGACAGGGTTCCGGTGAGAACTGGAAACTTTGTCCGCTTTTTTGTTTTAACAGCCGTTGCGTTTGAACGGCTGAATATAAAAGTCGTCGTGAGTTTTAAACTTCCATGCAAAAAAAATCGTCCCACAAAAAGAACAACTCTTTTTCCGACCGCAGCAATAAAGTGCTGCCGGCGGTGTTTGTTTTGCTGTCTGTGCTGCTGATGTTGCTGCCGCTGGAAAGCCCCGTCATGTCGGCCAAAGTGTTGCTTTCGTATATTTTTGTGCCGCAAATCCGTGCCGCCCACGGCGCCGTGGAATATGCCGAAGGCGTTAACAAAACCATTCGGGCCCTGCTGGATACGCACGGAGAAAACGAACGCCTGAAAGAAGAGATGGCTCAGCTTCGGTTGGAAAATGCCCAAGCACGCGAAGTGTTTTTGGAAAACGAACGTTTAAGCGCAGCCTTGCATTTGCAAACCCCGCGTATTTGGGGCGGAATATGGGCTAAAACCGCTTATCGCGAACCGACGCAATGGAACAGCGTAATCATAGACAAAGGCACGCTAGAAGGCGTGCAGGAACGCGCCGCCGTGATCGCCCAGAAAGACGGAGAACCTGTGCTGGCCGGCGTGGTGCTGGAAGCGCAGGAACATACGGCCAAAGTGCTGCTTTTGCGAGACGAAGATTTCTCTGCCGCAGTGTATGCTTCCCCGTCTGGGGAAGAAGGCCTGCTTGTCGGTGCCGGCGCGGCGGATATGAAAATGCAGTATTTGCCCTTTCTGTCTGACATAACGGAAGGGGAAAAAGTGTATACCTCTTCGGCCAGCGGGCTTTTCCCTGCCGGCATTTTGGTGGGGGAAGTGACCCAGGTGGGCGATGAAGAAGGAATGCACTCTTCGCTTACGGCCCGCGTGGAGCCGGCGGCGGACGCCTCTGCCATACGGGAACTGTTTGTGCTTACTAAACCGACGGAGAAACAAAAATGAGCGACACCCTTAAAATTTTTATCCTTTTTATCGTTTCCACGGTTTTGCATTGGACTTTTATGACCATTTTTGGCGGGGTGGGCATCAGTTTAAACGTCATGCTGGTGTTTGCCTGTGCCGTGTGCGCTTTTATGAAGCCGGCCTATGGTTATCCCACGGCGTTTGTATGCGGTTTGTTTTTGGATTTCTTCGGCGTTAAACTTTTTGGCAACAATGCTCTTACGTTTACTTTGTGCGCCAGCATGGTGTACGCCCTGGAAAAACGCCTGGATTTTGAAGCCCCCGTGCCGCAAATGCTGGGCGTGTTTGGGCTTAGCCTGTTTGCGGTGCTGTTCAATGTGGCACTGCTAAAGATTTTTACCGGTTTTTCCGCTTGGACGGGTTTTTGGCCTTTTGTGGCCGGCATAGTGTTAAATGCTTTGCTGGCGCCGGCCGTATTCTGGGCGGTGCGCCGCACTTGCTGTAAGGAGAAAAACAACTGACATGGCCGCCGTCAAAGCAAGTTTTAACAGCCGCCTTCGTTTTCTTTTGGTGCTGGCGATGATTGCCGGCGCGGTGGTGGCTTTGCGTTTGACGGATATACAGCTTTTGCGCCATGACCGTTATTTGCAGTTGGCCGAACGCAACCGCACCCAGGTGCTCTATCAAACGGCCCCCCGCGGCCGCATCTTTACTGCAGACGGCAAAGCCGTAGCCGCCAATGCCCCCGCTTTTGATTTGTATTATCTTTCCGCAGGACCCAAAGACGAAGCCTATTTTGAACGCCTGGCGGCCGATTTTGCCCCGCATTTGGACCAGTCCCCGCAAGAGTTGTTGGAAAAAGTGCGCAAAGGGGTTAAAAGCGGCAAAGCCGTGGCCCTGGCGGAAAACCTTTCCCCCAAAAGCATTTTACCGCTTAAAGAAATGCAGCTATATTATCCCGGTGTTTATTTGATTGAAGAAAACAAACGCGTCTATCCTTATGGGCCTTTTGCCAGTCATTTAATCGGCTATTTGGGCAGCATGGAAGGCGACGAATGGAAGAATAGGGATTTGTCTTTGGATTACCGCTTGGACGCCAAAATAGGCAAAAACGGGCTGGAAAAGAAATTTGAAAAAGAACTCAAAGGGCGCGACGGCGGCGTGTTTTTGGAAGTGGACTACCGCGGGCGCGTCAAACGCGTGATTGAAGACCGCAAATGGCAAAGCGGAAACGATATTTATTTAACGCTTAATTATAATGTGCAGCACGCGGCGGAAGAAGGCTTAAAGAATTCTATCACCGGCCGCGGTGCCGCCGTGGCGCTGGACCCGCGCAACGGGGCGGTGCTGGCTTTGGCCACAGCCCCGGCCTTTGACCCGGGCATGTTTATTCCGTATTCCGACGAGCCCCAGCCCAAGTCCAAACGCATCAGCGAATATAACTTGGCCGTACAAGGGGTGTATCCGCCGGCGTCCACGTTTAAAGTCATTACCGCCATTGCCGCCATAGAAAAAGGCAATTTTAACCCAGAGCAAACGATATATTGCCCGGGTTTTTATGATGCGGGCTCGCGCGTGTTTAAGTGCTGGGGCGTACATGGCCACGATAACTTTTTTGACGGAATGGCCGACTCCTGCGATGTGTATTTTTATACGCTGGCGGCGCAAACCGGTTCTGCCGCGATAGAAAAAACACAGCGCATGTTTCAAATCGGCAAGCCCACGGGCATTGACTTGCCCGGCGAAAAAGCCGGCAATATTTACGGCCCCACCAAGCGCGCCCGCAACCGCTCTTATTGGTTTATTGGCGACACGCTGAACCTGTCTATCGGGCAGGGCGAACTGCTCTTTACCCCCATTAAAATGGCGCAGTTTGCCGCGGCCTTGGCCAGCAAGGGTAAAATTTGGAGACCGTATTATTTGGACCGCATTGTAAACAGTCACAACGGGCGCGTGCTGCAACGGGGAAAAAGCGAATTGCTGGGCACGGTGGACATTAAACCCTCCACCTGGGATTTGATTTATAAAGCCTTAAAACATACCGTGGACGACGGCACGGCCCGCCGCGTAAAAATTAATGGGCTAAACGTATATGGCAAAACCGGAACGGCGCAAAACCCGCATGGCGACGACCATGGCTGGTTTATGGCTTTTGCCGGCCGCCCCGGGGAAGAACCCAGCCTGGCAGTGGCCGTATTTGTGGAGTTTGGCAAAGGCGGCGCCGGTGCGGCAGGCCCTATCGCGCGGGAAATGATTAAAGCCTATTTTGGCATAGAGGACAAGCCCGCGGCTAAACCGGTTTTGTCCAAAACGGACCAAACCGTGCAGCATATGGAGGCGGAAAACGTGTTTTCCAACCTTCGTTTTATGCAGCAGGCCTTGGAGCAAAACATACATCAGGGAGATGAACCGTGACCCAATATAAATCGCGCTTATATAAAAGCCGCATAGACTGGCTTTTGCTGGGGGCCATGGCAGGGCTGGTGCTGATGGGGGCATTGTGCATTATGTCGGCCGTCAATGCCATTTCTTTTTCCAACGCCGTGGTGCGCACGCATTTGATAGCGCTGCCCTTGGGGTTTGTTGCGTTTTTTGCGGCGTGGAGTTTTAACTATCAAATTTTTGACGAACAGTGGAAGCCGCTTTATGGCGTTATTATGGCTTTGTTGATTGGAGTGCTGCTTTTCGGCACGTACCAGCGCGGGAGCAAATCCTGGTTTGTGTTGCCGTTTTTTTCCATGCAACCGGCGGAAATTTGCCGCGTGCTGACCATTTTGGTGGCGGCCGCATTTTTGGACCGCCAGGGCCGGCGCATACGCGACATGCGCACGCTGGTGTTGCTGGGGCTGCTGATTGTGCCCATCTTTGGGCTTATTATGCTGCAGCCGGATTTTTCGTCCATCGTCATCACCTTCCCCGCTTTGCTGGCTTTGCTGTATTGCGCGGGGGTAAACGTGTTTTATTTGGGCTTGGTGTTTGCTTTTGCCGCGGTGGCGGGCTTTTTTACCGTAGCGTGGACGTATTTGTATTTGCACCCGTCGCTGCTTGATTACCGCATTTTGCAGGCTTTTTATAATTTGGCTTCCAAGCCGCTGTATATGGGCGGATTTTCCGTATTGGTGGCGGTGGCAGGCTATGGGGCGTGGTGGTTTTTTAAACAGCTGCGCATCTTTTTGCCCTCTTTCTATTTTGTTTTAGCCTCTTTGGTGGTGCTGGCCGGTTTTTTTGCCGGGGTGTTTGTGGACCATCAAATGAAGCCCTACCAGCGCAAACGCGTGGAAGCGTTTTTGGCCCCGCAGTCGGACCCGCAGGGCGCTTCGTATAACGTGTTGCAGGCGCAAATTGCCATGGGCTCCGGCGGGGTGCTGGGGAAGGGGCTTTTTTCGGGCACGCAGTCTCAGTTGGGTTTCGTGCCGGAAAAACATACCGATTTTATTTTAGCCGTAGTAGGGGAAGAGTTGGGCCTTTGGGGCACTTTACTGGTGCTGGGGCTGTATTTGCTGATACTTTGGCGCATTGCCATTATCGCTTATCTGGCCAGCGACCGGTACGGTTATTTGGTGTGCAGCGGCATATTTGGCATGTTTTTAACCTATATGCTGATTAACTTTGGCATGCTGATAGGCCTTTTCCCCGTGGCGGGCATACCGCTGCCGTTTATATCGTATGGCGGATCCAACCTGGTGTCTAGCATGTTGGCGCTGGGGGTGGTGCAGTCCGTATACGCGCGGCGCATTACTTCAGGATAAGGAAAAACGGCTATGATAAATACCCCAAAAATTTATAAAATGCGAGTAGCGTTTACTGTGGACGGTTTGTGGGATCACAAACGCATTTTTGCAGCTTTGCGCAATATGGTTTTGCGCAGCGGGCTGCCTTTTGAGCCGGCCAAAGTAAACAAAAATTGGCCTCGTTTGGCGTACGGACCCGCTTTGGGTTACGGTCAGTACAGCTTGCAGGAGTATGCCGATATTTATCTGTCTGCTCCCGTCAAGCAACAGGACGTTTTGACCGCTTTGCAACGGGCGGCCGTAAACGGGGTGAACGTGTTGCGCGTGCAGCGTGTGCCGTATGCGTTGCCTTCGGTCAGCAATTTGGCCGAGGTGCAGCGTTACAGCGCGGAAGGGGATTTTTCCGTTTACCGCCCCGCCTGCCCGCTGGAAGAATTTTGCAAAGGTAAACATGTTAACGTAACATTAACCGCCGCCAACGGCATGAAAATGACGCAGGATTTGAAACCGTTTATTTTGTCTGTTTCGCAGCCTGCGCCCGACAAGGCCGAACTGCTTTTGCAGCGCCAAGGCGACAAAACCGCCAAGCCCGAATATGTGCTGGCGGCGTGGCTGGGCGTGGAAGCACCGGCAGAGGCGGAGTTTACGTTGGAACGTTTAAAAATTATTAGACAAGCGCTGTACTGGCGCGACGCAGCCGGAGAGCTGCACGCCATATAGCCAAGGATTTGTTTTATGAGTAAAAATTTAGAAGAAGCGCCGAAGGTAGAGGTTATCGTAAATACCTCTTTTGAAGAAACGCGCATCGCCATTTTGGAAAACGGCCGCATTAATGAACTGATGTGGCAGCGCCGCGGCGCGCTGAACATTGTGGGCAATATTTATAAAGCCACGGTGGAAAACGTGCTGCCCGGCATTTCCAGCGCATTTGCCAATATCGGCTACGAAAAGAACGCCTATTTGTATATTTCCGACATTTTGGGTGCCGACCGCAAAAACATCGAC
>CALUQA010000041.1 GCA_944322775.1 uncultured Elusimicrobiales bacterium | reverse complement strand
TTTCGCGCACCACTTTGATTACCGCGATTTTCTTGGCGGCATCAACAGCAGTCAGCATGACGTTGAATTCGTCTTTTTCTTCGGCAGCGGCGGCACCGGCAGCAGCGGGTGCAGCGGCAACGGCCACAGCGGGAGCGGCGGCCTTAACGCCGAATTTTTCTTCAATAGCTTTCACGAGTTCGGAAAGTTCCAGAACGGTGAGTTCAGCAATAGCATTTACTAATTCGTCTTTGGTCATTTTAGCCATTTTATTATTTCCTTTTTTATAGAGTAGCTGCGCTTCTGCGTAAACCGGGTTTACGCCCGTGCATTTATCCCGTTAGGGGCTACTACCGAACAATGTCGGGTTTGGATTTTACCGTTTCACGGTGGCGGTTTAACCCGCCTGATTTTGATATACAGATCGGATTTCGCCTCCGAAGCCGCTTGCGCCGCCCGCAGGCGAAATCCTGCATCTTATATTGTCAAAATCCCCGTTTTGCCGCCGCCGCACACAAGCCATAGGCCCAAACACAGCGGGGCAGACGTTATTATTTGCCCTGTTTTTCTTCCAGTGCTTTGATAACGTAGGCAAAATCCCGAATCGGAGCTTGCAGGACTTGCGCCGACTGGGCAACCGCGTTGTACAACGCGCCGGCCAGCTTGGAGAGGTTTTCTTCTTTGGTACCGATGGTAGCCAATTGTTTCACCTGTTCTTCGCTGTACCAGATGCCTTCGGAATAGCAAGCTCTGAGCTTCAAAGCCGCCTGATTCTTCTGAAAGTCCACCAATGCTTTGGCTACGGCAGCTACATCGCCGCCAATGGCCACAGCCGTCGGCCCTTGAAAGAGCTTTTCATCGGCCCCTTCAATTTTGGCCTGGCGAATGGCATGATCCAAGATAGCATTGCGTTCCACGCGGAATTTGGCGCCGGTGGGGGCAAGTTTGCTTCTCAAATCGGCCATATCCACAAACTTCAAGCCTTGATAGGCTGTGAAGAAAATGGTGCCGCCTCTGGTAATTTCAGCAGACAAGTCAAAGGACTTTTGTTTCTTCTGTTCTTTAGCAAGGTTCATTTTTTTGCCTCTTTTTAAACATCTTTTTACTGTCATTTTCCGCTAAAAATAAAAAATTTTTAGACAGAGAAAACGACAGCCACAGATACCTCATCCGTCGTTCTCCGACGGAGGTATCATGGTTGACGTTCAAAATCTGGGATACTTCTATTTTATTTTATCAATAAAAGCTGCCTTCTTGCAACCCATTTTGCAATGTCTTATCCGCAGCTCTTATAAATATTATAACAAAAAATATCTTTTTAAAACAATAATTTTGTTTATATTTTAATAAAAAAACAATTGCTCTTAAAAAGGCCAGACTTTAGTTTCGGGCTTGGCGGACCACTTCCGGCAAAGGCATCGTCATCATCAGCGGAATCCAGCGGGAAAGATCTTTATCCATTGTTTCCGACATTTGCTGCCAAGCTTGTTGTTGGTCCCCATCAAAGAAAACTCTGTAAACCAATTGTATTTCAAGCGGTTTGCCGTTCATTTGCTTGGAAAAACGCAGCAAATGCAATTCAAAAGCATCGTCCGTTGGAAGAATAAAATATAAACAGAAAGAGTCATTTTGCCACGGGAAAAAACTATATTTTGCATCCGAATAATTTTCCAGCAGTTTCTCTAAGATATTGCTCCCGATTTGCTGTGGTTCTTGGTCGGTATTATCATACGCGCGAACCGTCAACATGTATCGATAATTGGAAGCATCTTGCTCCGGCAAGAAATATTGGTTAAACCACCCGTCTTCATTGTTTACGCTGTATTGCAAAGTATATTGTTGGCCGTCAAAAGACAGCGTAACAGGCGTTTGCTTACGAGTAACGAAAAATACGGCCGCAGCACAACAAATTACTACCAATAAAAAAATTAAGAATTTTTTCATATTATCCTCCCTTTGTTTTTATTATACAAAACCCTTTTGCTATATGTTATCGCTTAAAAAAGAATTTACCCGTTTTAGAACATTTTCTTTTAAGTTGTTATAAAAAAACATATAGTCATACATATGCAGCACGCCCGGCGGAAACACAGCCTGGCTGGCATTATATTTCACCGGGTCCACCTGTACCACCAGGGCGCCGGTTTCTTCTTCTAAATAAGCGTCAGACAGATGAGACACTTCTTCCAGCTTTTCCCCTGTCACGATATCAAAAATGACAGCCCCCTTATGTGCAGAAGCCGGGGCCACAGTATGGTCTGTTTTCCAATTGACAGGGTTTATGCCCAAAGCCCCCTTTTTAAGCACGTAAGACTGGCCAGCATTAGGCAGCTGTGTATTGTAAGAAACAATCACCCCTGTGTCTCTTTCCCCCTGGGCCATTTTAAGCCACGGGTATTTTTGCAAATCCTGCGGGGTTACGGAATAGCCAATTAAATAGGCCGCCACCAATTGCTTCTGCCAGGCGGGATTATTGAACTTTTTTTCCATCAGGTTTAACAGGGCCATGCTGCCCTGGCTAAAGCCGGCCAAAATAAAAGGCCGCCCTTGATTGTAATGAGCCATATAATATTCAAAGGCATCTATAATATCTTGATATCCCAACGCCAACAAGGCATCAGCTTCAGGCTGACTAAGCCACAGCACATCAATGGAAGCTTGACGGTAATAGGGGGCAAACAGATTAGCCGTATCGGTAAAAACGCCGCTGTTAATTAAAATTTGCACATCGGATTTGTGCCGCAAATCGGCATCGTTTACGTCCATATTCTCCGGCCCGTTACCGCCAAAAATAGTAGGGTAAACATAAAATACGTCTACCGGCTTGTCCGTCTGTCCAATGGGCAAGAAAGCCCAGTTTTCACTTTGGCTATAATCTATGTTGGAAGAAGCGGTATGCAAAGGCATGCAGCCCGAGAAAATAAAGATAAAAGACAAAATAAAAAGCTGAAAATATTTTTTTATCATAGAATATATTTTACAAAATTGATTTTAACTCGTTTTTTCTCCTTCAAATGCGCAAAGCATAATATAGTCTTCTTTGTTTTCTGCCACTACTTTAAAGCCTGTTCGCAGGTATAGCCGCACGGCAGGATTGTCTTTTTGCACAGACAAGGAAGCCCCCTTATAACCTGCTTCTTTTAAAACCGTTTTCAAAGCTTTTAGCAAACGCCTTCCAAGGCCATGTCCCCGGTAGGACTTTTTTACGGAAATGGCTAAAGAAGGGAATCCTTTTTGCCAATGTCCAAAACCCGTAATTTCCCAACACCAACATAAGCCGACGATTTGCCCGTCCACTTCTGCGGCTTGGGCAAAATCCCCAGGTTTTTTCTCCAAAGTCTTTTATATATAAGGCAATTTCCGGCAGGTGGATAATATTTCGCGGGGGCATAGTTATGCCGGGGGGAACAAAATGGCCAGATAGAGGAAATCCTCCAAAAGCGGATATTCAGTGCTGTCTAACTGTCTGATGACAGAGTTTGGCATAAGCAAAGTACAACAAAAAGAAATTTATAAAAGAGGGATCCTTTCCATGCCAGCGTCAAAGTCTACCCAGGCATTTAGTTGGCCATCTCTCCAAACGAGGTTACAACAAAACAACCCTAGCAGAAGAGCGGAAACTATATGAAAAGAAGACATAAAAAAACCCCGCTTTTCAGCAGGGCATAAAAAAAGGATAGGGATGAGACCGACAACGATCTACTCTCTCAGCACCGAATTGGGTGCCAATACCATCGACCCTGGTAAGCTTAACTGCCGTGTTCGGAATGGGTACGGGTGTTGCCTTACCGGAATTATTATCAGTCTCATTCCTACCCCTTTTCGAGGTAAGACCTCTATAAAAGATCAAATCTGTTTAACAAAGGAATTATCATCGGACGGGAACAACAATTCCTTTGTTGAAACCCGGTTGGAATCCTTCTCACCGCTACATCAGCGGGTCATCGACTTCCTTCCAACCTATTTTATTATATCAGATAACTTTAGAAAAGCGCAAGTGTTTCACTTACATTCTTTAAAGTCTGGATTAAAGAATATGGCCAAGCCTCACGACCTATTAGTACAGATTAGCTGAACACATTACTGTGCTTACACACTCTGCCTATCAACCCGGTAGTCTTCCGGGGGTCTTCTGGGTAGTTAATCTACC
>CALUQA010000040.1 GCA_944322775.1 uncultured Elusimicrobiales bacterium | reverse complement strand
GCCTATATTGCAGATGCTTGCAGCAAAACAGCAGGCTCAAGCGCAAGAAAAAGCCAGAATGGAGCAAGAAGCACGCCAAAAACAGGTGCAAGACTCTTTAGCCGCTGCCTTGAAAAATGCAGCCAGAGAAAAAGAATATCAGAAAAAAGTAAACAGCACCTATGTTCTGCCCAGGGAATGCGCCATTTGCCATAAGCCAGTCACTTTGGGGCGGGATGGAGACGGCACCATGCTCTGTGACCGGGACGAAAACGGCAATATTGGGCTGGGGTGCATTATTGTTCATAAAGCTTGCAAAGGGGATTTGAAATATAAATCCGAATTGCAGAAATTTATAAAAAGTTTGCCCAAAGAATACGTCTCACCCACCAATAGAGTGGTATTTCAGTAACAAATAGGGAATTTATTATGAAAAAACTTCTCTCTTTCTGTATGTTGTTGCTGCTGGCTATGCCGGCTAATGCCTGGGTATTTTTAAATGATGCCCAGGCCAAAACTCCCGGTCTTTTGTTGCCCACAATCATCAAAAACCAAGGGCAAAACATCCGCGTGTGTATAGACCCGCTGACTTTTGATTTGGAATCGTTGTTTGCAGGCTCGCCCAAAAGTGTCTTGCTTTATAACACGCCCGACGGGTCTCAAGAAGCTAAAACCTACATCAAGATAACTATGCCGTTTATTGCTCCGGCATACCAAACTTGGTTTGATACACTGCGCAGCACCATTGCACAGGCCAAGCGGGAAAAGGAGTTTGCCGACGTGCTGGCCCTGTTGCCCAGCCAGCCGCTGTCTTTCAACTTTGTGAACCAAGACGCAACCCCTTGCCAATATAGCCAAGGGCAGGATTTGTATATCCGCTTGGACGACCCGCAAGCAATTGCCCGCTATGGCCATTCCAACATGGCCCTTGCTTATACCAGGATTTACGACAGTTTTTCCGCCATAACATTGCCATTAGAAGGGTACCGGGTGCCCGAGCAATTAAAAAACATACTGTTGCACGAGGCCGGCCACAGCTTTGGCTTGGGGGATATGTATGGGGATCAAGCCTCTTCTTCGGCCAACGACAAAACGTATACCATGGCCAAATTGCAACAGCAGAGCTCCATTCCCGCTTGCATGAACAACAACTGCGGCGGAAAAGTGGTCAATAATGTCAACTATGCCTCTTATACTCCCAATGCGCCGCAAAGACTGACCTGCGACGATATGGACGGCCTTGTCAACTTGTTGGATTATTATTTTCCGGAAAGAATGTCCGACCGCCGCACCCAAGGCTGGCTGAGCTTCTGCCAAGATAAAAACGTAGCCTATGTGGCTTCCTTGCCGCTGGCATTGGACGAACAGGAAAAAAAGGCCTTTACCCAGTTTGTCAAAAAAGGGCGCCAGGGCGTTTCCCCCATTATGGGCAAAGCGGAAACTATCTTAAAACAGGCGCAAGATCAGGCCGCCGCGCAAGTGCAGGCCCAAAACCAGCAGCGCATGCAACAGCGCCAAATGCAGGAACAGGACGCCTTGGCAGCCGCATTGGCCAATCAAAAGAAAGAAGATGAATATAAGAAAAAGATGGCCGGCTTTCAAGCGCTTCCCGACGAATGTCCCGTCTGCCACAAGCCGCTTACAGGAGAGAACCCCGTCCGCCTGTGTGACCGTGACGAAAACAAAAAGATCGCTTCTGGCTGTGTGCTGGTACACAAAAGCTGCGTATCTGCCATAGGAACAAAAACGGCACTTAAAGAATTTATCCGCAATATTGATCCTAAATATGTAGCGCATACAGATAAAGCTTTTATTGCTGACAACTGACCCCAAAGCCCCGCCAAAGCGGGGCTTTTTTACGGCAAGGGTTGACACATTTTCGTCCAATGATTAGACTTTTAAAAAGGGTGGTGTCAGCCATGACGTGGATTTTATTTTTTATTTTTTTATTTTGTATTTTTTGCTTAAACCCCACATGGATAGGGTTTGCCCTGTGCATGTTGCTTGCTGTTGTATTTTATTTTACACACCCCATACTCATGCGTATGGTGTGGCGCATAGGGTTACACCGCAGCGTCAACCCGGAAATTGTTGAATTTTTGACCAAAGAACTGCAGCGCTTTCCACTCCATCAAGCCGTTTTTTGGAACGATTTTTATACCACCGACAAGCTTTTGGACCAAGATTATACCGTGGCACACGAAACAGACGACGGACAAACACCCCTGCATATAGCTGCTGAGTGCAACCAACCGGCCATGTGCCTCTTTCTGCTTAAAAACGGGGCGGAAATTGACGCCTTGGACAATTTTGGCGGCTCTGCCTTGCATGCAGCCGCCGCCTGCCAAAGCCAAACGCGGGTGATCCGCCTGCTGCTGCGCCATGGGGCCAACCCGCACTTGCGGGACTCGGAAGGGCTTACCCCGCTGGAAGTAGCCCAAAAATATCACCATGAGGCCATTTATACCTATTTGCAACACGCCTCAAAAAGTATGTTTTAAATTTATTCTTGTTTTTTTGTTTTTAAATCGCTATTCTATAAATATATTCTGTTAAGGAGCCTTTTATGAAACGCATGGTTGCTTTTTCTTTTTTGTTTATCTCATTGTGCACGCTGGCTTTTGCCGCCGAACTAGACCAAGCCATAGACGAACAGGCCCTGCTTAACTATTTTAACCAGGCCTACGCCAGTGCGGAACAAACCCGTGCCGATTTGGATAAAGCAGACTATGAAAGCTGCATTGATAACGGGCAATTGGCTTTAAATGCCTTTTCCGTAGGCAAGCAACTTGCCCAAAAGGGCGGCGTCAAAATTATAAATGCCCCCTCCTATAAAGCACAGACCACGCAAGGCTTCCAAGTGCTTCGCGGCAACGAGGGGCAAGCCCCCGTGGTTCTTAACCCGTTTGTCACATTTCCGGATTTGGCCGAAAATATTTTTTTGCCAAAGTAATGGCTAAAAAATACTCCTTGGTGCAAGCCTTGCAGCAAGCTAACGCCAGCCCGGATGGTTTAGTGGCCTATTTGCAAGGCAAAACAAGCCATATGGCCAGTGCTTTCCAGTCTGTAGGGGAAGCCTTCGCTTCCTGGAAAGGCTGCTCTGCTGCCCTAAAAGAAGCCTATGAACAAGGCCAAGTGCAAATAACGGCGGAAGATTTCTGCCGCGGTTAATTGTTTTTAATGCCTAATCCCCCGGCAAACCGGGGGATTTTAATTTGTCTGCTTATCCGCGCCGCTCTTTACCCGGCGGCCCATATTTACTAAAATAAGATAAATGAAACCTTTTCCCATTATTATTTCTTCCCCCTCCGGCGGCGGCAAAACCACCGTGGTGCAGCATTTGCTTAAAAAAGACAAAACGCTTTGCCGCGTTGTCACGGCCACCACGCGCGACCCTCGCACCGGCGAAAAGGACGGAAGAGATTATCATTTTTGGACGGAAAAACAGTTTTTAACCGCCATAGAAAAAGGCCAAATGCTGGAATGGGCCAAAGTGCATGCGCACTACTACGGCATTCCCAAAAAATCGGTGGACGGCGTGATGAAACAAGGCCTCTGCCCCGTGTTGGTGATAGACGTGCAAGGGGCCCGCACCGTATCGGGCAAATATCCGCAGGCCGTCAAAATTTTTATCGTTCCGCCCAGCCTTAAAGTGCTTAAAGAGCGCATTGCCGCCCGCAAAGACCACACGCAAGACGTGGCCCTGCGTTTAAGAACGGCAAAAAAAGAATTAAAAGAAATCAAAAATTACCACTATGTGGTGCTTAACGACGATTTGAAAAAAGCCGTATCCGACACGGCAGCCGTTATCCGTGCCGAAAAATTAAAAACAGAACGCAACTTAAAAGATTTAAAAGTATCCAAAGTCATTTAGGGAGAAAGACATGGCCAACACCAAAACCGATAAAAACTTTGAGTCCGAACTCATGAACTTTGACGGAGACCGCTACGACGTAGTGGTGCTTGCGTCCATTTGGGCCAAAGAGCTTAAAAAGAAAAGCGAATACAAAAATCAGCCCACCGCCGTGGTAATCAAAGTGGCATTGGACGACATTCTTTCGGGCCGCATGAGCAAAGACGCCGTGCTGGAAATCCGCCGCCAAAACCTGGAAGCCGAACTGAAAGCCCAGGAAGAAGCCCGCAAAGAAGCCGAACGCAAAGCCAAAGAACCGATGAAACTGTAATTTCATGAAAGACAGCGTGCGTGCGCTGGCGGCCGATTTTAAGGCTTTTTTAGCCAGCAGAGAAGAAGACGATTTGACGCCGGCGGCCTGTTCTCAGGCCGCCGCGCCTGCTAGTGCGCCCCAGGCAGAACCTTCTGTTCAAGAAACGCCACAGCCGCTTTCTTCCGCTACGCACGACGCACCCGCGCAGGACCACCTGACTATCAGCTTCCTGCGCCAGGACAAACACCCCGCCCAAACGCCGCAGCCGCACATGCAAACGCAAGAGCCGTCTGCCCCGTTGTCCGAGCAACCTTCTCCGCAGGAGGCCCCCGTGACCCCGCAGCAAAAACAAGCCCTTTTAGACCAAATCGCGCAGGAAATTAATGCCTGCCGCCGCTGCCCGCTGGGGCAAACGCGCCTGCATGCCGTGCCCGGCGAAGGCAACCCCGCCGCCGAGCTTATGTTTATCGGCGAAGGCCCCGGCTTTGACGAAGACCACCAGGGCCGCCCCTTTATTGGGCGCGCCGGCCAACTTTTGGACAAAATGATTGCCGCCATGGGCTTAAAGCGCGAACAGGTTTTTATTGCCAACATTGCCAAATGCCACCCCATGGTCAACCCCGAAAATCCCGAAGCACGCGGCAATGACCGCGCCCCCAACGCTGGCGAAATTGCCGTCTGCCGCAAGTATATAGAGCGGCAAATTGCGGCCATTTCCCCCAAATATGTGGTGGCTTTGGGCGGTGTGGCGGCCAAAGCGCTTATCAGCGATACCAAATCGCTGGGGGCTTTGCGCGGCAAATTCCACCTGTTGCACTTAGACACGGTGGAACTGAAACACCCCGTCAAAATTTTAGCCACCTATCACCCGGCCGCCCTGCTGCGCAACCCCGCCTGGAAAAAGGACGCCTGGGCCGACCTGCAAATGGTCATGGCGGAAATGGGCCTCAAACGCCCGCAGGCCTGATATGTTTTGCTCCGTTGTCTTTGACGTGCCGCTGGACCGGGATTTTGACTACAGCATTCCGCCGGATTTGCTGGGCAAAGTCAAACCCGGCGTGCGCGTAACGGCCCCTTTCGGGCGTATGCTGACAACGGGCCTGGTGACTAAAGTTTCCCCCAACACTTCTTTTGCCAATTTAAACCAACTTAAAGAAATTGCCTGCGTGTTGGACGAACGCCCCGTGTTTGGCTCGGACCTGTTTTCTTTGGCCGATTTTATCAAATGCACCTGGGGCGGGCCCATAGGGCAAATTCTTTTTGCTTTGGTGCCGCCGCAGGCTTACTTTAAACTGGGCGAAGCGGCCCCCTTGCCGCCGCTTGATTTGCCCCCCGCCGCGCCGCTTACCAAAGAACAGCAAACCCTTTTTGACGATTTAAACAGCCGCCTAAACGCCGGCTTTCATCATGTGCTGCTATCCGGCAACGACAGCCGCGGCAAAAGTGAAATCGTGCTGCGTTTGGCCCGCCAAACATTGGCCAGCTACGGCCAGGCGCTTATTACATTGCCCGACGTGCTGGCGGCGCAAAACTTTTCCAAGGCCATACTGCCGCTTTTCCCGCAGGATACGGTTTTTTGCTGGCACAGCCGCATGCTTTTAAGCCAAAAGAAAAAGATTTTCTCCCGCGTGTGCCACGGCCTTCCGTGCGTCATTGTGTCGGCCCGCTCGGGCGGACTGTTGCCGTTTAAAAACCTGCGTCTGGCGGCCATGCTGGAAGAGGAAAACGACAATTATAAGCAGGAAGAAAATAAGCCCTATTTTCACTTGCGCGACGTTTTGCTTTGCCGCGCCCAACAGCATGAAGCGCTTTTTGTGTCCGCCTCGGACACGCCGTCGCTGGAAACCTTGCTGGCCGTCAAACAGGGCCTGTGCCGGGAACACCGCCTTTCTTTGCCTAAAGACGCCCGCTTTGCCCTGCAATACAAAGTGACCGCCAAAAAAGGCGAACGCTCCGCCTTGCTTTCCGACTTTTTGCTGGAACAGTTAAAAGACAATTTGCAAAACAAGCAAGCCTCTTTAATTATTTTAAACCGCCGCGGCTATGCCAACGCCTACTATTGCTTAAACTGCGGCGCTTATGCGAAATGCAAAAAATGCGGCGCCATTTTAGCGCGGGAAAAAACCAAAGACGGAGAAGACATTTTAGTCTGCAAAAAATGCGGCCATAAAGAAAGCCTGGAGCAAACCTGTCCGCAATGCCAAAACAAAATTTTTAAATCCCGCGGCGGCGGCACCCAAAAAATCGTGGCGGAAATAAACAAACTTTTTCCGCAGGCACGCGTGCTGCGTTTAGACAGCGACACCCTAAAAAACAAAGACGGCCAAGGCCATTTGGTGCGTTTGGCGCTGGATAAAAAAGAGGCTGATGTCGTCGTCGGCACGCGCCAAGCGCTGGAAGCCGCCCTTTCCCCGCGGGTTACGCTGTGCGCCGTGGCCGATGCGGATTTGGAGCTGGACAGCCCCGATTT
>CALUQA010000039.1 GCA_944322775.1 uncultured Elusimicrobiales bacterium | reverse complement strand
TAATATGCCCGTAAGAGGGCTGTCCTTTCAGGCTGTCCACCAAATATTTCAAGCCGTTGTATTCAATGTCCAAATACGGCGTATCAATTTCATACGGCTCGCCGGTGACCACGATTTTGGTGCCTTCGCCCGCGCGGGTGAGAATGGTTTTAATTTCGTGCGGGGTGAGGTTTTGGGCGTCGTCCACGATCATATATTGCCCCGGCAAAGAGCGCCCGCGCATGTGGGTGATGGAGGCAATTTCAATTTTGCCGCTGTCCAGCAGATAATGCGCTTTTTCTTCGCCTTCTTCGGGGTTTTTGCGGTCCGCCAAGAAAGCCAGGTTGTCGTAAATGGCGCCCATCCAGGCGTCCAGTTTTTCTTCTTTGGTGCCGGGCAGAAAGCCCAAGTCTTTGCCCACGGGCACGATAGAGCGGCACACCACCATACGGCGGTAGGCGTTTTCGTCCATGGTGCGCTGCAAACCCGTGGCCAGCGTGACAAGCGTTTTGCCCGTGCCTGCGGTGCCGACCAGCGTAACGATATCCAGGCTGTCGTCAAGCAGCAGCTCCATGGCAAAGCGCTGTTCTTTGTTTAAGGGTTTAATGCCCCAGGCCACCGGGTCTTGCGCGGAAAGCGGTTTTAACACCGCTTGGCCGTTGTTGCTCACGCGGCCCATGGCGGATTTTTTGCTTCCGTCATTGGCTTTTAAAATCAAAAATTGGTTGGGGAAGTAGCGGTCTTTTTCCAGCGGCAACTGTTTGTCGCGGTAAAAAGCGTCTATTTGTTCGGGGGCCACTTCTATTTCCGCCACGCCGGTATAAAGCTCGTCGTAATTAACTTTGTCGGATGTATAGTCCTGCGCCGAAAGGCCCAGCGCTTCGGCTTTTAAACGCATGTTAATGTCTTTGGTGACCACAAAAACGGGGCTTTGGTTTTTCTTGTAAGAGCTCTCTTTTTTGGCCATGGTGTAGGCAATGTTTAAAATGGCATTGTCGGATTTGTTAAAAGAAAGAACTTGCGGCAAAATATTGGGTTTGTCCAGTTCAATTTTCAGCGTGCCGCCGTTAGGGAGCTTAACCCCTTCGTTTAGTTTGCCGTTTGCGCGCAGGGCGTCCAGCTCGCGCGACACAATGCGCGCGTTTTTGCCGCGGGTGTCACCCTCGCTTTTAAAGCTGTCCAGTTCTTCTATGACGACCATCGGGATTACGACGTCGTTATCCTCAAAAGCATAAATAGAGTTGACGTCATGGAGCAAAACGTTGGTATCCAAAATAAAAGTTTTTTTCATAATTCACCTCGGGCCGTCGTAAATCGGCGGGTTAACTATAGTATAAAGTTTAAGTGCGGTTTAATCAAGTGTTTTTTCGGCGGGGAATGGGTGCAATAAAAGCAATTAATTGCTATAACATATATATGAAATATCTTTGCATTCACGGACACTTCTATCAACCCCCGCGCGAAAATGCCTGGCTGGAAGCCATTGAAACGCAGGACAGCGCGGCCCCTTTCCACGACTGGAACGCACGCATTACGGCCGAATGCTACGGCCCCAACGCCTTGGCGCGCGTGCTCAACGACAAAGGGGAATTAACCGATTTGGTGGACAATTATGCCCACATCAGTTTTAACTTTGGCCCCACCCTTTTAAGCTGGATGGAGCAACATGCCCCGCACGTGTATGAGGCGGTGCTGGAGTCGGACAAAAAAAGCCGCCAGCATTTCGGCGGGCACGGCTCTGCCATTGCACAGGTATATAACCACATGATTTTGCCGCTGGCCAACGCGCGCGACAAAGAAACCCAGGTCAAATGGGGCCTGGCCGATTTTAAGGCCCGCTTTGGCCGCGAGCCCGAAGCCATGTGGCTAGCCGAAACCGCCTGCAACACCGAAACGCTGGAAGTGCTGGCCGCACACGGCATGAAATACGTCATTTTGGCTCCGGGGCAGTGTGCACGCGTGCGCAAAATAGGCGAGAAAAACTGGACGGACGTTTCCGGCGCCAGAGTGGACCCCAAACGCGCCTATGTGTGCAATTTGCCTTCGGGCAAACAGATTGCCCTGTTTTTTTATGATGGGCCGATTTCGCAGGGGATTGCTTTTTCAGACACCCTTAAAAGCGGCGAAACGTGTGCCAAACGCTTGTTAAGCACCTATAACAACACCGACGAAGCGCAGCTTATGCATATTGCCACCGACGGTGAAACCTATGGTCACCACCAAAAGTTTGCCGACATGGCCCTGGCCTATTGTTTAAAATACGTGCAGCAGCTGCCGGACGTGGAGCTGACGGTGTACGGCGAGTTTTTGGAAAAATTCCCGCCGCAGTATGAAGCGCAGATTTTTGAAAATTCTTCGTGGAGCTGCTTCCACGGGGTGGAGCGCTGGCGGGCCGACTGCGGCTGCAACTGCGGCGGGCACGCGGGTTGGAACCAAAAGTGGCGCGCCCCGCTGCGCAAAGCGCTGGATTTTATCCGCGATGAAATGGCGCAGGACTTTGACGGCAAAGGCCGCGAATATTTCAAAGACCCTTGGGCCGCGCGCAACGATTATATTGAACTGGTGCTGGACCGCAGTTTGGACGCGCAGCACAAATTCTTTTTGCGCCACGCCACCGAAAAGGCCTGGCGCGACCGTTCCACCGCGCTGATGTTTTTGGAAATGCAGCGCAATGCCATGCTGATGTACACCAGCTGCGGGTGGTTCTTTGACGAGATAAGCGGTTTGGAAACGGTGCAGATTTTGCAGTATGCCGCCCGCGCGCTGGAGCTGAAACGCAAAACGGGGGGCAAAGACATAGAAACGCAGTTTGTCAAAATGCTGGAGGAAGCCCCCAGCAACATCAAAGACCTTAAAAACGGCGCCACGGTGTATGAACGCTTTGTCAAACCCTCGGCCATGCCCGCCACCAAGGTGGCCTTGCAGCAGGTGCTGCAGGATTTACCCGGCGACAAGCCCCGCCCGCAGGACGCCTATGTGTGCGAGATTAAAGACTATCGCTGTGACCGGCTGCACCAGGAAGGCGGTCACGTATGCTTTGGCCAAATGAAGCTTAAAAACCGCGTTACGCTGGAAGAGGCGGACATCGCTTTTGCCGTTTGCCAAAGCCACGACACGCGCCTGACTTGCGGTGCTTCCTACACGCGCGATATAAATGCAGAAGAAGTGTTCAGCACCATTAAAACTACGGCACAGACGGAAGGCTTTGAAGCCGTGCACACGCTGATAGAAAAATCTTTCAAAGACATTTATCCGTTTACGTCTTTGTTTAAGGACGCACAGCGCCGTGTGATAGACCAGGTGCTGGACGCCATTTCCCGCAAAACAGACGAGGCGTTTACGCACATTTTTGAGGCGCAGTATCCGGCCGTGCGCGGGCTGAAATATATTGGAGCCCCGCTGCCGCAGGCTTTTGTAACGGTGGCCGATTTTGTGCTGACGGCCGATTTGAAGGCCGAGTTGGAACGTGACCCGGTGGATATCAACGCCCTGGAAGAGCTGATGGACGACGTGCGCACACTGGGCTTGAAAACCGACAATACGCAAGTCAATGCCGCCGCCGGCGAAAGATTGCTTGCTTATGCGCGGGCTTTTGGGCAGTGCCCCGGGGATTTGAACACTGCCGTGAAAATGGTGGAGTTTTTAAATTACCTGGATATCTTCGGCTTTACGCCCGACAAATCGCGCGCCCAGCAAATGGTGTTTACCGGTTTGCAAAGCCTGCCTCCCGATAAGCGCGACAAAAGCATTTTAAAAGCGCTGGCGCGCAAATTATCCATAGCCGTTTAAAATATAAAACCCTGCCTCAAGGCAGGGTTTTTAAATTGAAAACTATTTACAGCCCGGGGAAGTAATCCACAAACTGTATTGTAAAGTCCGGCAGGGAATCAACGAAGCGAATGGTAAAGTCCGGCATGGAGTCCACAAATTGCCATTCCCCGCATGCTGTCGGCAGGAAAGAAACTTTCTGCACGTTTAAATCCGGCAAAAAGCTGACCACCTGCACGTCAAAATCGGCCAGATAGTCCACTACTTGCACCCGCCCATGAAGCGCAATGCCGTTGTAGGTACAGTCGGGGGATATGTTGGCAAAAGCAAACGGAGATAAAAACAGAAAGAACAAAATAAAAAGATGTTTTTTCATGTTGCCTCCAATTACATGGGGCCGTGGTGCTGCAGGCGCGGGTCGCGCGTTTTTAAGAATTTGACGGCCACGGGTTCTTTTTGGGAAGCGGCCTTGGCATAATATTTAAGACCCTGCTGTTTGTCCACCGGTGTGCCAATGCCGCCGTAATAAAACTCTGCCAGCATGCGCTGCCCCAGCGGGCTGCCGCCGTCGGCGGCTTTTTTAAGCCAGGCAAAGGCCAAGTCATTATCCTGTTTGGTGCCAATGGCCTGGCGGTACATGACGGCCAAATTAATCATGCCTTCAAAATCCCCGTTTTCGGCCGATTTTTGATAGCAGGCAAAAGCCTTTTCCACATCTTTGGCCGTGCCGTGGCCCGCATGATACAAAGCTCCCAGTGCATTAAGTGCTTTGGCGTGGTTTAACCGGGCTGCTTGCTGCATATAAACAAAGGTTTGGTGCAAATCCTGCGGCAGTTTGTCGCCGCGGTAATAGAGCAGGGCCGCGTCGTACAAAGCCTGCGGCTCCCCTTGTGCGGCTTTTTGCAGGGTATTGTTTAATTTTTTTTGTTTGTAGCGTTTGAGCAGATATATGGCACCGTAAATACACGCGCCAACTGCCAAAGCAATAAGGATATAATTGTTATTCATGTTATTTGGTGCGGATTAACTTCCCGTTGTCCAGGGTATAGACCGCGTCTGCAAAGTTGGAGGCATGCACGTCGTGCGTAACCATCAGCACGGTCAGGCCGTCTTTGGCCAAGGCGGCAAAATCTTTAAACACCTGTTCTTTGCGGGCCATGTCCAGGTTGCCGGTGGGTTCGTCGGCAAGCAGCAGGTCCGGGTGGTTGCACAGGGCACGGGCGATGGCGGCGCGCTGTTTTTCGCCGCCGCTTAAGTCGGCCGGCATTTTGTGCGAAATGGCCCCAATGCCAAAGTTGTCCAGCAATTTTTGGGCGCGTTTGCGTTCGTCTTTGCCGTGCATCAGTCCGGGCAGGGCGACGTTTTCCAAAAGGGAAAACTCCGGCAAAAGCCCGTCAAACTGAAAGACAAAGCCCATTTTTTTGCGCCGCAAAGAGGAACGTTTGCTTTCGCTTTTAATTTGCGTAATGTCTTTGCCTTCAAACAAAATCTGGCCGGAGGTGGGTTTGTCCAGCAGACCGATAAGGTTTAAAAGGGTGCTTTTGCCGCTGCCGCTGGGGCCAAGCAAAACCACAAAAGACCCGCGAGCCACGTTGAGGTCCGCCTCGCGCAGCACGCACAGGTTTTCTTTGCCTTGACCATATATTTTGGTCAGTTTTTTTATTTCCAGTATATCAGCCATAACGGATTGCGTCGGTGGGGTGTACGCGCGAAGCTTTCAGCGCCGGGTACAAACCCGCCACAAAACACACCAAATAACTGCCGCCGATGACGGCCAGCACGTCCCACAAATCAATGCGCACGGGCACCTTGGTCAAATAGTAAATATCGCCCGGCAGTTCCACAATGTTAAATGTGGCAATAATCCAGCACAAAAGCAGCGCCAGCGCCACCCCCAGCACAATGCCGATGGTGGCGGTCATCATAGCTTCCCACATAAAAATGCCGCGTATCATTTTGGGGCTGGCGCCCAGGGCGCGCATAATGCCGATGTCGCGCAGTTTTTCGGTGCCCAGCAAAATGAGGTTGGAGGCTATGTTTAAGGAAGCCACGGCAATAATTAAAAACAGAATAATAAACATCACGGCTTTTTCCAGCTTCAGCGCGGCATAAAGGGTGCTGTTCATTTGCGCAAACGTGCGCACTGCATAGCCGTAGCCCACGGCTTGCTGTATGGCGGGGGCAATTTGTTCTGCCTGGTTCATGTCGTGCAGTTTAACCGCCAGCCCGGTCACGCCTTGCTGCAGGCCCAAAAAATCGCTGGCGTCTGCCAGGGGGGCATAGGCGATGGTATTGTCAAACTCATAATAGCCCGTGCGCAAAAGCCCGCTTATGCGAAAGCGCTTCATTTTGGGGAACATGCCCGCCCCGGTGGAAATGGATTGGGGGGAGATAAGCACCACTTCATCGCCCACAAAAAGGTTTAAGTTCAGGGCCAGCTCCGTGCCCAGCACCAAAGGCGGCGGAGCGTCTTCACCCCAGTCCGCGGGGGCGGTAAAAGAGCCTTCGGTAAGAGAAGAGTTTAAATTGTTTATTTTGGCTTCCTGCTCAGGGTCCAGCCCGCGGATAATGACTCGCAAACTTTGCCCGTGGTAGGAAATAAGGGCTTGCCCGTAAATGTTGGGGGCAACCCCTTCCACGCCCGGCACGGCCTCTACGGCTTTTATTTTTTCGGGATAAACGTCTGCGGCCATGCGGCCAAAAACCAAAATATGGCTTTGCGCGCCGATGATTTTTTCTTTAATGTCGCTTTGAAAGCCGTTCATCACGGATAAAGTGGTAATCAGCGCCGCCACGCCCACGCTCACGCCCGCCACGCCGATGAGCGTGGTGAGCATGGCAAACAGGCCTTTGCGTTTTAGCATATAGCGCATGGCTACAAAACGTTCAAATTTCATGGATATATTTTACTTTATTAAAAGATAATTTTGGCTAAGCCGCTGTTTGACCTAGGTGTGTTGCCTAGGCCATAATGTTTGCCAAGAAGAGGCGGGAGGTTTTATACGTTTTTTGTTTTTTGATAAAATTTGTCTATGAACAAGATATATTTTAACTATAGATTACGTATGCAAAACTCTGTAAAACGCCATCTGGGCGGTTTTACGCTGATAGAACTTTTGGTGGTGGTGCTGATTATTGGCATTTTGGTGGCAATTGCTTTGCCACAGTATGAAAAAATAGTGCTAAAAACACACGTGGCAAAATTGGAAATGTGGGCAGCATAAATTTGCCAAGCTAAGGATCGATACCGTATGGCCAATGGGCAGGAGCCCACTTGTTTTAATGATTTAGATGTGGATTTCTCTTCTGCTTTCCCTGTTGTAACTGCACAAAACGGAAATTGCATTAGCCAGTTGTCATCCGGAGAAGGAGGCGAATGGGCTGTGACCGCGTACATTAGAGGACCATCCCGTGTGGTTTTTGATACTACTTCTTCGTGGCACGGAAATGGCTTTGGTTGTTTTTCTTCTTCTAATCACCCCGGTTCTTTTCAATATGGGGCCTTAAAAGGAATGTGTAACGATTCTCATACGGGACGTCTGAGGGAGTGGTGGAAATTTGTGGAAGGTCTTGGATATAATAGAAAGGTGGTGTCGAATTGGAACTGTTACGAACAGTTTGTTAAATAAATAAAACCCCGCTCAATGGAGCGGGGTTTTTGTTTGGGTAAAACTTATTTTTCTTCCTGCGGTTTAAGCGTGGGGAAGAAAATAATTTCGCGTATGGAATCTTGCTGGGTCAGCAACATAATTACGCGGTCTATGCCGATGCCCATACCACCCGTGGGAGGCATGCCCGATTCCAGCGCTTCAATATAGTCGCCGTCCAAAATGTCGGCGTTTTCGGCATCTTCGCCTTTGGCTTTGGCCTTTTCAATAGCCTGGTCTTTCAAGCGCTGCAACTGGTCGGCGGGGTCGTTAAGCTCCGTATAAGCGTTGCCCAGTTCGCTGCCGTTTACAAAGGCTTCAAAGCGTTCCACAATTTCGGGGTCGCCGGGTTTTGTTTTGCTGAACGGGCTGACCGCGGTGGGGTAATCCAGCGCGATCACAGGGCAGTTGTAGCCGGCCAGCAATTTGGTTTCAAACAAGTCGTCGTAAATTTTGCTGTCGGGGTCATTGGGGGAGAAAGCAATGCCCTGTTCTTTGGCCAGTTTTTCCAGCTCGGCGCGTTTAAATTGGCGGCCGTCCAACACTTCGTGAATATCGTGGCCGAATTTTTCTTTCCACGCTTCGGGAATATGCAGACGTTTGTACGGCGGCACCAGGTTGATTTCCTGCCCGCGGTAGACGACTTTTTCCACGCCGATGGCTTTGGCGGCATTGCTTAAAATTTCTTCAAACAAATCCGCCATGGTGTTTACGTCGCCATAGGCCTGATAAAGTTCCATCATCGTAAATTCGGGGTTATGCGTGGTGTCAATGCCTTCGTTGCGGAACATATGGCCGATTTCATAAATGCGGTCAAACCCGCCCACGATAAGGCGTTTGTGGTACAGTTCCAAAGCAATGCGCAGGCGCAGCGGCATTTTGAGCGCATTGTGATAGGTTTGGAACGGACGCGCCACGGCACCGCCGCTGTCGGGCGTTAAAATGGGGGTTTCCACTTCCAAAAAGCCTTTTTCGTCCAAGGTTTTGCGAATGGAAGAAATAATTTTGGCGCGTTTTACAAAAATTTCTTTGACGTCTTCGTTGGCAATCAAATCCAAATGACGTTTGCGGAAGCGGATTTCCGTATCGTGCAGCCCGTGGAATTTTTCGGGCATGGGGCGAATGGCTTTGGAAATTAAATCCAGCTTGGTTACTTTAATGGTGCGTTCGCCAGTTTTGGTAACAAACATGTGCCCGGTGACGGACACAAAGTCGCCCACGGCTACGTGTTTTTTGAAAAAAGCATACGGTTCATCGCCCAAATTGTCTTTGGAAACGTACAGCTGCACCCGGCCGGAAAAATCGCGCAAATGCGCAAAAGCGGCCTTGCCCATCAAACGCAGCTGCACCAAACGCCCGGCGGTGCATACTTCGGCATCATCGGGGGAGTTTTTGGCTTCCAGACAGGTTTGCTTTTTTTCGCAGCGGTTAGGGTAGGGGTTGTGGCCGGAGGCTTTTAGTTCTTCAGCCTCGGCGTAACGCTGGGCAATAATTTCGTCCAGCGCATTATTGTGTTTTTCTGCGGTTTTGGCGGTGTTTTCCATAATAGCCTCTACATAAAGAAAAAGCCGCCGCCTTATGCCGGCGGCGGCCCAAATAAATCTGGTTCCGGGACTAGGACTCGAACCTAGAATTAATGCTCCAGAGGCATCCG
>CALUQA010000038.1 GCA_944322775.1 uncultured Elusimicrobiales bacterium | reverse complement strand
TGGGCAACAGCGTAGACCCGCAGGACGTCATCAACAAATACGGCGCAGACATTTTGCGCCTGTGGGTGGCGTTTTCGGACTATCAGGGCGACGTGCGTATTTCCGATGAAATTTTGGGCGGACCGATTGATACTTACCGCAAACTGCGCAATACCATTCGCTATGCGCTGGGCAACCTGTCGGACTTTGAGCCCGAAAAACATGCCGTCCCGGCCGACAAACTGGCGGAAATGGACCGCTATATGCTGGGCCGCTTGGATAAACTGATTGCCGAAGTGCGCGCCGGATATGAAGAATTTAACTTCCGCCGTGCCATGCGCGCCATTACGGACTTTTGTATTTTGGATCTGTCCTCTTTCCTGTTGGACGCTTCCAAAGACCGCTTGTACACGTTGGGTGCCACGTCTGCGGCGCGGCGCAGCGCGCAAACGGCGCTGGCGGAAATTGTGCGCACGCTTTTGCAATTGACGGCCCCGGTGCTGTGCTTTACGTGTGAAGAAGCCTGGCAGGAACTGTTAAAAATCCCTGCCGGCAAAGGCCTGCCCAAGAGTATTTTCCTTTCGGACATGCCGCAGCATGCTTCACTGCCGGCCGATAAAGCCCTGGAAGAAAAATGGGATAAAATCCGCCATATCCGCGAAGACGTGCAAAAAGCGCTGGAAGAAACCCGCCAAAAACGCGTCATCGGTTCTTCGTTGGAAGCTAAAGTCATCTTGCAGAGCAATGATGAAAATACCAAAAAATTCCTGCAGGACAATATGGCCCTGTGGCCGGAAATTTTCATCGTGTCTGCCGTAGAAGTGGCTGACGGCAACAAAGCCTTAGAAGTGCGCGTGGAGCACGCCGAAGGACAAAAATGCGCCCGCTGCTGGCAGTGGAAAAAAGAAGTAGGCCAGAGCGGCCGCGCCCATGCCGACTTGTGCGACCGCTGTGCTGAAGTGCTGCAGCGCGAAGGTATCTCTATTCCCGAGGAGCAGCCCGTTGCGTAAGGCATTAAACGCTGTTTTTACATGGTCCCGCGCCAACAAGGCCGTACTGATTGTACTGGTCCTCTTGTTGGCGCTGGACCGCATTAGCAAGCGTTTAACGCTGGAGTTTTTGACGGATAAAGACATTATCGTGGCGCCGTTTTTCCACTTGCGCTACGTGCAGAACACGGGGGCGGCCTTTGGCATTATGCAGGGCGGCAACCTGATTTTAATTTTGCTTACGCTTATTATCATCGGCTATTTGATAAAATGCTGGAAAGAGCTTTGCGCCTACGGGCCGCTGGTTAAATGGGGACTTGTTTTTATTTTAGGCGGTGCATTGGGCAATCTTTATGATAGAATAGCATTAGGGTTTGTGGTAGACTTTTTAGATTTTAGGGTTTGGCCCGTGTTTAATGCGGCCGATTCGTTTATTACGGTTGGCGGCGTGATGTTGGCATTGGCCCTCTTATTTCACAGGGAAGCACACCCACGGGAGGAAAAATGAAAAAAGTTTTGATGCTTTGTTTGTCCGTTCTTCTGTTAGGCGCATGCAGCGGAGGCGAAAATGCCATGTTCCGCAAAGCACAGCTGGCTGCCGAAAAAGGCCAGTTTACCAGAGCCATACAGCTTTATTCCACTATCCTTAAAAATAATCCGGACAATTATGCCGCCTATGCCAGCCGCGCTTTGGCCTATGAACAATTGCCTTATAAAGACGCCGAAGAACGCAATAAAAACCGTCAGCAGGCGGAAAAAGATTACCTTAGTGCCATTAGTTTAAATTATCGTCGGCCCGAAATTTTTAACAATTTGGGTGCCTTATACATTGACCAAGAAAAATATGACGAAGCTGTATTGCAATTAAATCAAGCGTTGCGCCTGCGGCCCGATTATTTTATGGCGCTTTTAAACCGAGGAGTTGCCTATAGCCGCCAAGGTAAAATGAGTTTGGCTATGATTGATTTTGGCGCTGCTGAAAAGTTAAACCCACAGTCTCCGTTAGTGTACTTGAACCGCGGTTTGGCACAGTTCTCTGCAGGGGCATATCCTGCCGCGGCTGAAGATTTTAGCCAAATGATGGAGCTGGACCCCACCAATCCCCGCCCGTACCTGGAACGCGGCCGTGCGTTTATGAAAATGGATTATTATCAAAATGCACTGGACGATTTTGAACAAGCCTTGGCCTTAAATCCCAATTATGCCATGCCGTATTTTTATATGGCCGAGCTGGAGTTCAGCCGCGGAAATACGGACAAAGGCATAGCCTATGCTGAAAAAGCCAAGTTGTTGGCACCCACCTATGCCCCTGCCTATGAAATGTTGGGTGATATGCTGGCTTTGGAGTCACCCGTGGAAGCCACACAGCACTATTTGGCGGCCCGCCGTTTGGACCCGGCGCGGGCTTTGCGTTACCAAGGCAAAATCCGCATGATGACGACGGAAAACGGCCGCAAACGCGTAGTGGCCGACCGCTTTTGGGATTTGCAAAATCAGAGATAACCTATGTCCGTGAAGGATTCTTTCGCCGCGGAAGCGGCGGCTTTGTCGGTGCCCGTAAAATCATATTCATATCGGTTCTTTTTGTCGGTATGTTTTTGGATTATGATTTTTTATCTTACGGCACTGCATAGTGCAGCTTCCAGCGTATTTGTTTTAGTCCTTTTAAATCTTCTTTTTTGTGCCGACGTGATGATTAAAAACGCGTGGCGTGACCTGGAAAATTTCCGCTTCACGCTTTCTGTGCTCACGACGGGCAGTGTGTTGGCGGCTTTTTGTTATGGCCTTTCCAAAACCTTCTTTTTAAGCCCGTTGGCCGGCGCCGCGCCGGATTTAAACATTGCGCTGTCTTCTGTCATCGTTTTGTATTTGTGGCTGTGTTCCCGTGCGGCCAAAAGCAAAGAACGCACGAAAGTATTTATAAAAAAATTGGACGATTTTTTGCCTAAATCCGGTCGTTTGCTGCAGGGCCAGCGGGAAATGATGGTGTTTGCCCGCGAGCTGAAAGAAGGGGATTTTATCCGCATTAAACCCGGTGAGCGCGTGCCGTGCGAGGGGGAAATCGTCAAAGGCAGCACCGCCATAGACGAAAGCCTGATTACCGGCAATATGTTGCCGGCTTCCAAGGTGGAAGGCAGCCGCGTTTATGCGGGCACGCTTAACAAGCGGTCCGACATTTGGGTGCGCGTAACCAAAAATTTATCTCAGTCCGTGATAGCCGGCATTATTTCCGCCATTAAAAACAGTGAGCGCCGCCGCTGTGTGCGCAAAGACCCGCTGGACGGCCTGTCCGTTTATATGCTGGTGACGGCGGTTTTGTTGGCTTTGGCTGGCTATATTTATTTTTACTGGCAGGGGGATTACCGCCGCCCGTTGCATACGGTGGGCATTTTTCTGCTGATTATGGGGCTTTCCTGCCCGCTGTCTTTTTTCTTTAGTGCGGTGTTTCCGGCGTGGTTTGTGCGCTTGGGTGCCCGCCGGCGCAAAATTGCCTTGCAAGAGCTGGGCGCGCTGGAAGCTTTAACCCAGGCCGATGCCGTGTTTTTTGATAAAACCGGCACACTGACCTATGGGGAGCTGCGTGTGGCTTCCGTTTATGCGCCCGATGCCAAAACCAAAAGAGAACTGTTGGAGTGTTTGGCCACGGCAGAGCAATTGGTGGACGGACCGTTTGCCGCGGCCGTAAACATTTATGCGCAGGAGCATAAAGTGGCCGTGCGCAAACTGCTTTGTTTTGATGTTTTGCCCGGCTTGGGCGTAAAAGCACAGTATGGCCGCAACAATGTGCTCTTGGCTGGCCGCCCCGAATGGCTTAGGGACCAAGGGGTGAACGTGAAGGACCAGCCCGAAGGAGAACAGGCTGTCATTTGCGGGGCCAAAAACGGGCGTTATTTGGGTTATGTTCTGCTGGACGATAAACTGCGCCCGGGCGCGGCGGAAATGGTTAAAGAGCTTAAAAATATGGGCAAGGAAGTCATCTTAATGTCCGGTGACAATGAAGCTTCCGTGTCCGCCATTGCTAAAGAAGCGGGCATAGACAAATTTAACTTTGGCGTATTGCCGCAAACCAAGGCGGAAATTTTGGGTAACTTTAGCGCCTTGGGCAAAAAAGCCGTGATGATCGGCGACGGTTTTAACGATATTACCGCTTTGTTGCGTGCCGATGCCAGTGTGGTGTTTTCTTCCGGCAAAAACGTTTATAATAATTGGGTGGACGTAATTATTAAACGTTCGGACTTGGGCAGCATTACCGATTTGTTTTCTATCAACCAAAAACTTTCTGCCCGCATATACGGCAATATTTTGCTTAGCCTGTTGTGCAATGTGGTGCTTTTGGGCTATTTGCTTTTTGCACCGCTGCCGCCGGAGTACATGCTTTGGCTGTGCGTACCGGTGGGGCTGCTGGCAGGAATTTTTGTGATACTTTTAAATTCAGCGAGGTTACTTAACGTAAAATGACGACACACGATATTGATTTCGGTTACACTTCCGACCATGCGCGCAAAAATGCAGACGCCGTTTTGCCGGCCATTCAGTGCTGGCCCAACCAGTATAAACGCGATTACAATATTAAAATTGAATTGCCAGAGTTTACTTCCGTCTGTCCCAAAACCGGCCTGCCGGATTTTGGCGTGATTACCATTGAATATATTCCCAACGATTTGTGTTTGGAACTGAAAAGTTTAAAATATTATTTGTTGGAATACCGCGATATGGGCATTTTTATGGAAAATATCGCCAATAAAATTTTAGACGACGTCGTAAAAGCCTGCAAACCCAAATGTGCCACGGTGACGGGTGTGTTTACGCCGCGCGGCGGGCTGCGCTCCATCATTACGGCTTCTTATGACGAAAAGGAAGGCTATGGCAAAAAATAAGCTGAAAATAACCGCCCTTATCTTGGCGGCGCTTGTATTGTTTTTGGCGGGGGGGTGGTTTTTTACCGCGTTGCCCCGCTGGCGTGCTCCGCAGGGAGAAGTGGAAGAAATGTACACCACAGACGGGGAAAGCCTGGGTATTTTTGACAATATCCCCGCCGAGGATTTGGCCGCGGCCGAAGCGGTGGCCGCTTATGGCTTAAACCAGGACGTAACCCTGCCGGAAGACCAAGCTTCCGCCAACCGCAAAGACGGCTCCACCTTGCCCAGCCAAATTGTGCTTACGCAATGGGAAGACATACAGGGCGTGGCCCCCGTGGAGAAAAAAGAAAAAGACGAGTTTGAAGAAGAAAGACGCCCTTCCCAACCGGTTAATTTAAACCTGACCGGGGACGAAAAAACGGCCGCCGTTGGAGCAGATATTGCAAACGAAGCCGAAGGAACGGAGGAAAGCAAAATCTCCATGATTAAGGCCCCCGTCAAACATCGGTTGATTAAAGACAGCGAAGATTACAAACGCTTTAAAACCGTTGCCCGCGGCAGCTATCCGGAAGTTAATTTCAAAAAACAAATGATTCTGGTGCTGGAGTCCGACAGCAACTTGCCCGATAAAGTGTTTGAAATCCAGTCCGCCGCCGCCAAAGACGGCAAACTGCATGTAAAATACCGCGTCAACGTGTTTGATTTGGATAAAAAAATCAACACGCACGAGGTGATTGTGCTGGATAAAACGGACTTGCCCGTGGAACTGGAACAAATCTTATAAAGCCGTGTGCACCAAAGCCACGCTTAAGATTTGCCTAAAATAAAACCCCGCCGAAGCGGGGTTTTTTATTTGCTTAGCAAATTGGCGGAAGGTTTGAAACGCACCTTCTTTTTGGCCGGCACTTGCACCTTTTCGCCCGTTTTTGGGTTGCGGCGGGTGACCGGAAGCGCGGTTTTTAAATGGAAAGAGCCAAAATTGCTGATGACCACTTTTCCGTCGCGCTTGAGGCCGTGTTTGATAATTTCAAATACTTTATCTACGGAAATCTTGGCTTGTTTTTTGTCCAGCACGTGGCGGCTTAAATGGCGGATAACGTCGTCCTTATTCATATTGTTTCCTTCTGTGTTAAATTATTTGTTCCCCCGGTTTACAAAGCCCATGGCGTGCAGCAGCACGTGCGGCTTTTTGCCTTGGCAGACAATTTGCCAAATGGCGTCAATAATGGGGGTGTTTAGGTTGTTTTTGCGGGCAATGTCATACACGCTTTGCACGGAGTTTACGCCTTCGGCAATGGTTCCCACTTCTTTTTTGGCTTCTTCCAAAGAAAGGCCGGAGCCCAATTTTTCGCCCAAGCGGCGATTGCGCGAAATGGCGGACATGCCCGTCAAAATAGCGTCGCCAAAGCCGGCCAAACTATATACCGTGTTGGGCTGACCGCCTTGGCTGACAATTAAATCGTTCATTTCCTGTAAGGCTTGGGTAATCAGGGCGGCTTTGGCATTGGCTCCGTCGCCAATACCGTCAATCACGCCGGCGCCGATGGCCACCACGTTTTTAATGCCGCCGCCGTATTCCAC